>NZ_DBKDTU010000068.1:0-12355 GCF_055505085.1 Candidatus Hepatincolaceae symbiont of Strigamia maritima | reverse complement strand
TCATACAAACCTTTGCTTAAATATTTTTAATAATATATAATAGTATATATTTATGAATATAATTATATAAATGGACTCTACCATGGTAATAAACTTGTTAAAAAAACTTTTCAATAGAAGCAATAACAACAATGCTGTTAATGTTAACATATATGCTCCGGTTTCCGGAAAAATTATTAATTTAAAAGATGTAACCGATCCGGTATTTGCTCAAGGAATGATGGGTGATGGCATTGCAATTTTCCCTAATACTCAGGTATTATTAGCTCCAGTTGAGGGAGTTATTATAACTATTCATAAATCTAAATATGCAGTAGTTATAAAAACAATGCAAGGTATAGAAATTTTGCTTCATATTGGGATTGATACCGTCCATATGAATGGGGAAGGCTTTATATCTTTTGTAAAAGAAGGTGATAGCGTTATTAGAGGTCAAAAATTAATTGAATTTGATATTGCCTTAATTGCTAAAAAATCTAAGAGTGCTATGATAATGATAATCATTACTAATCAGAATCAATATATTTTAAGCAAGAATAAAATAAAAGACATAGAAGTTCAAGCTCCCCTGTTAGTACTTAGTAAACCTCAAATTGATAATCCTTTTCAAAATCAGGAACAATCTGTAAATACTTTTACTCATACAGAGAGTGAACAAGTAATATCAAAAACTACAAGAATTTTAAATCATAGTGGATTGCATGCCAGACCGGCTTCTTATATTTTTAATCTAGTATCAAAATATCAGGCTGAAATTTCCCTAACTAAAGGTACTAAAATAGCTAATGCTAAAAGTGTAATTGCTATTTTAGGTTTGGGAGTTGAAGAAAACGAAGAAATAACCATAACTGCCAAAGGTAACGATGCAGAAGATGCGGTTAAAACTTTACTAAAAGCTATAAAAGAGGGATTAGGAGAAAATACTACTGGGGATGCTACAGTTATACAAGAAAATAATCCTACTACTTCTATAGTGACAACTGCCTCTGTTTTTGCTGATAAAAAAAAAGTTGATTTTTCCATAGAAGTTGAACTAAAAGGGGTTGTGGCTTGTAGAGGTTTTGCAGTAGGGCAGGCATATTTATTAGAAGCAGAAGAAATTGTTATAACTGAAAATGCAACAGCTCTCTCTGTAGAGATTGCTAAATTTGAAGTAGCTCTTACTAAAGTTAAAAGTACTATTACCGCTAATATTGAGCAGGCTAAACAACAAAAACAAACTAATAAAGCAGAAATTTTTCAGGCACACTTATTTTTATTAGAAGATATATCTTTATTAGAAAATGTAAAAACAGTAATAAATCAGCAAAAAACCGCAGAGTTTGCTTTTCAAACAGCCATTGCTAAGAGTATAAAGGTTTTAGAATCTACAAACAATACTCTGCTTATGGAACGTATAGCCGACTTAAAAGATATTGAGAAACAAGTTATTCTTACTTTACTGGGGCAGGAAAATAAAAAGGTACTCTATCCTGCAAATAGTATTTTAATTGCTAAAGATTTAATTCCATCAGATATTTTAAATTTTGATACAAACGTAGTAGGGATTATTTTAGCTCAGGGTTCTACTACTTCACATGTGGCAATTGTGTTAAAAAGTATTGGTATTCCAACACTAGTTGCTATGGGTAAAGATATTATGGAGATACCCAGTAAGAGTAATCTAATTATAAATGCAGATACCAGCAGTCTTATTATTAATCCTAATCAAAAGGAATTGGCTACAATAAAATTAAGAATTAGTGAAATAGAGAAAATTAAGACTAAAAATAATACAACTGCTAAAGAAAAAGCTATTACTCTTGATGGTAAAGCTATTATAGTTAAAGGAAATATAGGTAACTTAGAAGAAGCAGAAATTGCCTATTGTAACGGAGCAGAAGGCATTGGATTATTAAGAACAGAATTTTTATTTTATAATTCTATAAGTGCTCCTAGTGAAGATGAGCAATACCAATTATATCAAAGTATTGTAGATACTATGCATAAGAGCGGAGAAATTACTTTTAGAACCTTAGATGTAGGTGGGGATAAACCTGTATCTTATATTAAGTTACCCCTTGAAGAAAATCCTATTTTAGGAAAACGTGGAGTTAGAAATTATCTTGATAATATAGAAATATTTAGAAATCAGGTTAGGGCTATATTACGAATTAAACCTTTTGAGATGATTAAAATAATGCTACCTATGGTTAGTTTTATAAGTGAAGTGCAAGACATGAAAGAGATTATTAAAGAAGAGCAGCAAAAATTACAAATCAGTGCCAATATTAAGGTAGGCATTATGGTAGAAGTTCCAGCAGTAGCATTAATGGCAGAAAAATTTGCCGAATATATTGATTTCTTTTCCATAGGAACTAACGACTTAGCTCAATATACTGTAGCTATGGATCGGGGTAATCCTTCTTTAACTTCACAAATTAGTAATCTAAATCCTGCATTGTTAAAATTAATTAAAAGTACGGTTGAGGGTGGGAAAAAATACAATAAACCCACTGCCGTATGTGGAGCTATGGCTTCAGAGTTAGAAGCAATTCCATTATTACTAGGTTTAGGAGTTGAGGAATTATCAGTAACCAGAAGCTTAATAGCAGATGTTAAAGCCCTAATTAGAGAATTAAATATTAAACAATGTGAAGATGTTGCAGAACAAGCACTTGTTATGGAAAATGTAGATGAGGTAAAAGAAAGAGTTCGTAAGTATTTCCATCAAATTAATTATTAAGATATAAAACTAGGCTTAATCTAATAATTACTAATAGTGGTTTAGTCTCTAAAACTTTGTTAAAATAATTGTGAATGAAACTATGGTTAGTTGAAATACAATACAGTGATTATATTATAAGTTTATTTGGTAATTAAAAAGATAATATTTGAAAAATCAGACAATATAAATTATAATTAATTAGATATTCACTAATTAAACAATCTTATAAATTGTAAATCTAAGTTAATTTTTAAGATAAAATACAAACAATTACTTTATTTTAGGAGTGTAAAATGGACTTTTATATAAACTTTAAGAAGAACTTGGTTAAATTAGGGAGAGCTTTAATGCTCCCTATAGCTGTTTTACCTGTTGCAGGTATTTTATTAAGAATAGGGCAGCCTGATGTACTAAATATTGCTTTTATTTCTGTAGCTGGAGAGGCAATTTTTAGTAATTTAGCACTTATTTTTGCAGTAGGGGTAGCAATCGGCTTTGCTAAGGAAAGTAACGGAGCAGCAGCTTTAGCAGCATTGGTTGGTTATTTAGTATTAACTAACGGTTTAAAGGTTTTAAATCCTAAAGTAGATATGGGAGTTTTAGGAGGACTAATTATCGGTGGTATGGCTGGTTATTTATATAATAAATATCATAATATTGCTTTACCAACATATTTAGCTTTTTTTGGCGGTAAAAGATTCATTGCTATTATTACCGGTTTTATATCTTTAATTTTATCCTTTGTTTGTAGCATAATTTGGCCCCCGATACAAGAAGTCATCACAAATTTTGGTAATTGGATTATTGCCTCTAATAATATAGGGTTATTCTTCTATGGGTTTTTAAATAGGTTGCTTATTCCTACCGGATTACATCATGTTTTAAATAGTGTGGTTTGGTTTACTTTTGGTGATTATAGTGTCATTGAGCACGGTCAAGAAATAGTTAAACATGGTGATTTATGGAGATTCTTTGCTGGTGATAAAACTGCAGGAGCCTTTATGGCAGGAATTTTCCCTGTGATGATGTTTGGGCTTCCGTCAGCAGCAGTAGCTATGATTATAATGGCTAAACCGGAGAATAGAACTACTGTATCGGGTATTTTAATTTCTGCAGCCTTAACTTCTTTTTTAACAGGAATTACTGAACCCATAGAATTTAGTTTTATGTTTATAGCTTTTCCTTTATATGTAATTCATGCGGCTTTAATGGGTTTATCACTAGTGGTAATGAATTTACTTGATGTAAAATTAGGATTTACTTTCTCAGCAGGGTTATTTGATTATATCTTAAGTTATCGCTTAGGTCATAATGGGTGGATGCTATTTCCCGTAGGAGTAGTTTTTGCTATAATTTATTTCTTTCTTTTTGTATTTGCTATTAGGATCTTTAATCTTAGCACCCCTGGACGTGGGGAAGAAGAACAACCTGATAACGATGATATAAAACTCTCTCATGAGGCAATAGGGTTGAATTATCTCACGGCTTTAGGAGGTAAAGATAATATTACTTTTATTGAAGCATGTACTACCAGATTAAGATTAGAAGTAAACAGTACTGAGATTATAAATGAAAAAACGCTAAAGACTTTAGGAGCTCACGGTTTTATAAAAACAGGTATAGGGCAATATCAAGTGATAATAGGTCCAGAGGTAGATATTTTACTTGATAAAATCAAGAATGCTATGAAATAGTAGATGTAGCAATAATAAATAAGAGAATAGTTACTTTTTTAGTTTTAGAAGTTAACTTTTTGATTTATCATTAAAGATGAAAGAAAATTGTTTAATTAGCAAGTAACATGTTAAACATCATAATAGGAAGAGTGGATGCGCTTAATAATTACTAATCATGATATAGGCTTGTGGGCTGCTATTTATATTAGAGAACAAATAAAAAATTTTAATTATCAACATAAGAAAAAATTTGTATTAGGGTTACCAACTGGTGGTACTGTAGTTAATATGTATAAATATATAGTAAATATGCATAAAAACCAACTGTTTAGTTTTAAAAATGTGATTACTTTTAATATGGATGAGTATATAGGCTTATCTGAGACTAACCCCCAAAGTTATCATTTTTTTATGCAAGAGCATCTGTTTAAACATATTGATATTTCTCCTAATAATATTAATTTCCCTAATGGTAATGCTAAAAATCTTAAACAGGAGTGCTTAGAGTATGAAGCTAAAATTCTTAAAGCTAAAGGTATTGATTTATTTATAGGAGGGGTAGGTGAAAACGGGCATATTGCCTTTAATGAACAATACTCATCCCTAAACTCTAAAACTAGAGATAAACAATTAGATACCTCTACTGTTTCAGCTAATTCAAGATATTTTAACAACGATATAAAGCAAGTTCCTAAGAGTGCTTTAACTGTGGGAATTTCTACTATTATGAATTCTAAAGAAGTATTAATTCTAATCTCTGGTGAAAAAAAAGCCAGAGCTTTGCAACAGGCAATGGAAGGATCAGTTTCACATCTCTGGACCATTACAGCACTGCAAATGCATCCAAAAGCCATAATTGTGGTGGATGAGGCGGCTTGTATAGAGTTAAAATTAAGAACATATAAATATTTCAAAGAACTGGAAGATGAATTTTCATATATAGAAGATTTATGCACACAAACAAAACAGGATCAATAAAAAAATGAGTGAATATGCATTAGTCGGGGGATTAATTTTTGACGGTAATACTTTTTTGGAAAAAGATACTGTCGTTATTATTAAAAATAATAAAGTTCATATGGTTTGTTTAGCAAAAGATTTACCGAAAAACATAGAACAAATAAGAGTAGATGATCTACTCATAGCTCCGGCTTTTATAGATTTACAGCTCAATGGTTGCGGTGGGGTTTTATTAAATGATAGTATTACTGAGAATACCTTAGAGATTATGCATCAAACTAATTTAAAATCCGGTTGTACTTCTTTTTTACCAACCCTTATTACTGCCCAGGAAGAGGATGTTAAACAAGCAGTTGATGTGGTAAAAACTTGGTACAAAAAAAATCCTAATAAAGCAATCGGGGTGCATATTGAAGGTCCCTATCTTAATATTAAAAAGAAAGGAGCCCATAATCCTAGTTATATTAAAATTTTATCTGCGGAGATGGTAGATTTTTTTATGAAAGCTGTGAAAGAAATACCTATTATGCTTACCCTTGCACCTGAGTGTAATAACTTACAATATATTAAAAAATTAACCGATGCCGGAGTTGTGATCTCAATAGGTCATAGTAATGCTAATTATGAAGAAGCTATGGCAGGAATTAATTATGGCATTAAAACAGCTACTCATCTATTTAATGCCATGCCTACCTTTGAGGGTAGAAATCCAGGAGTAATAGGAGCTGTTTTTAACACCGATGAAGTGTCTGCCGGAATAATTGTAGACGGACATCATGTAAACTTTGCTAATGTTGCGTTGGCAAAAAAAATTAAAGGAGAAAAACTCTTTGTAGTTACAGATGCTATGCCTTTGGTTGGTACTAACCTTACAGAATTTATGTTAGCAGGGAAAAAAATTTTTTTAAAAGAAGGCAGATTAATTTCTGCTGAAGGAACTCTCAGCGGAGTGTATATTACTATGATAGAGAGTTTAAAAAATCTTGTACAACAGGTAGGAATTTCCTTAGGAGAATCCTTAAGAATGTTAAGTTTATATCCGGCACGAGTAATAGGAATTGAGAATAAATTAGGCAAAATTAAAGAAGATTTTATTGCTAATTTAGTAATATTTGATAAAATTTACCAAGTAAAATATACTATAGATAACGGTACACTTAATAAAAATGATGCAAAATAATCAATGTTACTAAAAGTGTGGCTAAGTATAATAATAAAATTTAACCAAAATAATAAATCATCATCATGCGTTTAAAACACTTATTTATCTTTGATATTGAAACTATACCAGATACTACTAGTGTAGCAAATTTAACAGGTTTGAAGAGTGATGATAAAACTGAATTAAGGCAAACACTTAGAGAGTATCATTTAGAAACAACTGGGGGAAATAATGCTTTTTTAAGACAGACTTTCCACAATATCGTAGCTATTAGTTTTGTGATTTTTGAGATTTCCTATGAAGATACCTATGAGGTTTACAAACTTAAAGAGATACGTTCAGGAGGAGATTTAAAATCCACGGAAAAAGACTTAATTCAGGGGTTCTTTCAAACCCTTGAAAAGTTAGAAGCTAGATTAGTCTCTTTTAACGGAAGAACATTTGATATGCCGGTTTTAAAATATAGGGCGATGAAATATGGTATTTCCTCAGCATTCTATCATCGTTCCGGAGATAAATGGTCTAATTATAGTAACCGTTATTCCTATGAGTGGCATTGTGACTTATTAGAAGCTTTATCAGATTATGGAGCTTCTGCTAAAATTAAACTTAATGAAGTTTGTTCAGTTTTTGGATTTCCAGGTAAAATAGGAGTGGAAGGTTCCTTAGTTACTGAGCTTTTTGATAGAGGTGAGCTCTTAAAAATTCGTAATTATTGTGAAACCGATGTATTAAACACAGCTTTAGTTTATTTAAGGTATGCTTTGCATACTAGTAGAATTACGATAAATACTTATAATAGTGCTATAAGAGATATTTTAAAGTTTATTGAAAAAAATACTCAATTAGTACATTTGCAGGAATTTAAAACTGAATGGTTAAACGCCTCTAATAATAATCTTTTTTTCTAGCTTATTTTCCTTTTTTCTTCCTGTTGATACGTTCTTTTGCTATTTTTGTGTATATGTAAACATATTAAATTTATACTCAGTTTTTATACTGAATCTTTTTTCAAAAATGTTCAAACTCCCAAAATTCTTATCAATAAAAGTAAAAAACATTTGAATAATAAAAAAATTACGGAGATACAATAGTAGTAATACTGATAAAAACTATCTTTATTGTATAATTCTCCTGTTACCATATCGTAAAATCTTGCTTTATCTCAACTTCGTTATTTAGTTGTTTTAATAGTACAAATCTAATAGATAAATTTTTATTTTCATTATATAAGGCAACTTCTGATAATGCTTTCCCATACATTTTTTTCAGTTCCTAATTTAACCTAGCTAATACACCTGATTATATAGCTACATGTATAACATTAGTATAAGCAATGGTTTTATAGTAGCATGATCTTGGTAATAATACTTTAAATTGGTATTCACAAGGAAAAGAGTATAACGAAAAGATACTTAAGCCTTTGTTTGTTAAGATAACATACAGTAATATTTCTAAATTATACATATTTGGTCTATCTATGAAAAAGCTGGAAGTAACAAAATTTAATTCTATTATGGATAATATATAAGTTGGATCATAAAAAGTAGGAAAAATTTCAAACAATTTATTTTACTTTAAAATACCATAATTATTTACAAATCTTCCTATTATAACTGGTATTTTATCACCTATAAGATATTTTTTTTGAATATTATTGAATCAAGATTAATTATACAGCAAAGTTTTTGTTTAAGGGCTTCTTTTCTAAGTCTTCCCTCACTATGTTATTGGTTGTTAAGGCAGAGAGATTAATTGTATTTATAGTATTTTAAGGATTGTATTTCACTCTGAGCTACTTTTAAAGCAAACGCAGTAGAGTTAAATTTTCTTAAAATTGTACTTCCAATTACAAAAGAAACTATATTTACTCATAAGACTCCTGCAATTACAGCAAACATAACATCCTTAGGAAGTAATGCTAAAAGAGCCAAAATAGAAGCAGTAGATGGCGTTGTCACCAAGCCTGTGAAATAATTCAAAAATAAAAATACCGGTTGCTCAGCCGAAAATTACAGCTAAAATCAGTATAGGGTTCATTCAAATATAAGGAAAATAAATTTCATGAATTCTTCCGAAGAAGTTAATAATAGTAGCTCTGCCAGCAGAATTTTTTGGCAGTCTCTTTACCGAAGATTCAATAAGATAATAAAGCTTCTAATCTAGGATCAGGATTAGTTTCTAGTAGGAAGAAAATAGATTTACAGAATACTTTAGCTTCAGTTATTCCTATGGATCTTAAAGTTCCGTGATTAATGGTATTATTTACTAACATCTCAAAACCGATTGTAATTCTTGGAGTTATTGCCGTATCAAATTTTTTAATAA
The DNA here is from genome assembly GCF_055505085.1 of Candidatus Hepatincolaceae symbiont of Strigamia maritima. Classification (NCBI taxonomy): domain Bacteria; kingdom Pseudomonadati; phylum Pseudomonadota; class Alphaproteobacteria; order Rhodospirillales; family Candidatus Hepatincolaceae; species Candidatus Hepatincolaceae symbiont of Strigamia maritima. Next base: position 3,522 of record NZ_DBKDTU010000068.1, on the reverse strand, counting down.
TATAACCGCCCAACGGTCCTGCTATCATTACTCCTGATAAACATTGGGATGCTACTTCCTACTATTACCACCATAGTAGTAATAGTACTTACTACGCCTCATTTGTGGTTAGCAATCATCTTCCTTACCGTATAAGCAATTAATAAAGGTAGTAAATAAATAACCATTGATCCTCTACTACAAAAGTCAGTTGATCATTAGGCAGATAACCTGTGGGAATAAAAAAAGCAGTACTTAATCACAAGCAATAAAAACTCCGAGATTAGGCATTACCACAGAACTCAGAAATTTACCGAAAAGTTGAATATAATGTTTAATTGCCATAGTGTATAAACTCTAAATAATTAAAAATATACTTTAATAGTAGTCAAAAAGGTAATTTTTTAAGATTATGCTTAGAATGTATGGTGCTTAGTACAGTTATTCTATCCTCTAATCACTTAAGTAAAAGTTTTTAGTAAATTCCCATATATTTAGCATTTATTAGGATTTTTTTAGTAGAGGCTAATAATTCTTGATCTTGGGAGGATAAAGCTTGTTCCTGAGGGTCTACAAATTGTTCAATTAGAGTGGTGACAGTTTCTTGTTTAGGAATAGTGTCCTTATAGGTCTCACCAATTTTAGATTTTTCTATAGTGGCATTGGCAATATTTGAGGAATTAATATCGGTAATTGTTACATGTGTAATACTTTCTGAGGATCTTGGTTCAGGAAAATTAGTACTAGTAATATTAATATAAGGGGGCGGAGATCCTTTTATTAAGTTAGGAGAAGGGTTTATTTTAGAAAAATTATCTTCAATATTATTCTGAGTAGCCGGTAGTGCTAAGTTAGGATTTTTTTTTTCTAAATTACTTAATAAATCGTCTATACTAGGTAATTCTGCTGCCCACAGTAACTTTACCAGTAGCATATCTGCAGTATTTTTTTGATAAATTGCAGTTTTAATTTCATTAATACCTTGTAATAAAATCTGCCATAATCTGGATAAGCTATCTATTGAGCTGAATTTACAAAGATTGTTTGCCAATTTTTTCTCAGTTTCTGCTAATTCTTGAGAAACAATAGTAGGAACAACTAGTAACATAGTTAAGAGGTGACAAACATCTAATAAGTCTTCAAAAATTAAATCTAATTCAGCACCATTTAAGTATAACTTATTATAAATCTCAAAGGCGGTTAATTTATCTATTTTTATGATTGCTTCAAGTAATAAATAACAGGTTTCTTTAGAATTTTGCCCAAGCATTGCACTAATTTTAACCTCAAGAATATTTCCTTCACAGTAAATAATAGCTTGATCTAATAAGCTTAAACTATCTCTAACAGATCCGCCGGCAGCCTTACTTATTATGGTAAGAGCTGCTGGTTCATAATTAATATTTTCTTGTTTAGAAATATTCTCCAGATGCTTACTTAATTCTGCAGTAGATACTCTTTTTAAATCAAAACGCTGGCAACGTGATAAAATAGTAACTGGTACTTTTCTTATTTCGGTGGTGGCAAAAATAAACTTTATATGTTTGGGAGGTTCTTCTAAGGTTTTTAATAAAGCATTAAAAGCATTTTTAGAAAGCATATGTATTTCGTCAATAATATAAATTTTATAACGAGCTGATACTGGTTTATATTTTAGAGTTTCTATAATTTCTCTGATGTCATCAATTCCAGTGCGAGAGGCAGCATCTATTTCTAAAATATCTAAATGTCTACCCGAAGTAATAGCTATACAATTATCACACACCCCACAAGGAGATAAGGTCATATCAGAATTACCATCAATTCCGATACAATTAAGAGCTTTAGCAAGAATTCTTGCAGTAGTAGTTTTGCCAACCCCTCTAACCCCAGTTAACATAAAAGCATGGGCAATTCTATTAAGCTTGAAGGCATTACTAAGAGTTTCAACTAAAACTTCCTGTCCTATCAGCTCATTAATAGTACTAGGGCGATATTTTCTTGCTAAAACATTATAGGCAACACTGTGTTCTGTCATAACTTAAGCTTAAACAATAAAATTGATAAATAAAAGGTAAGCTTAACCCATAATAATTGATTGTGGCTGCTTTCTTTCAAATCTGACCAGATTCACCAATCCGTATGCCTAGGCTCACCCAATAATTAGTTTAGCAAATTTTTTTAATTTTGTAACTGATTTTTAAACATACTTAAAAATAGAATATTGAAGCACTAGGTTAAGCTTATAAAGAGATTAAGTATTTTTTATTTTATATAATTTATAAGGATACTTTTAGAAGTTTAGATTATAGCAAAAGAATCATCATAGTTTAAATAGACATATTCTATATTATTTATAAGCTCTTTGTTATGTATTATTATTCTGATTTCATAATTTAATTTGAGTTACCCCAATATCTTTAGATAATTGAATTGAACTAATACCTTTTTATGTGAAGTGGTTAAATAAAAAGCAATTAACCATTTTTGTAATGATACTCTTGAATCTTCTAATACTGAACCAACTCTTACTGTAAATCTTTTATTAGAAGAACTACATTTATAATGAATACCATTTTTAAATTTATATATTTTATCATCATGAGTACAATGAGGACATACTGGCTTATCTCCCCATCTCATTTGAGTTAAATATTCACGGCACTTTGCTTCAGTATTAAAATATTGAGTAAACTGTAATAAACTTTTGAATTTTAATTCTATTAGTATAATACTCTTATAATTTTTTGTTTATAAGAGTATTATACCGCTGGTTTTTAGGGTTGCACAATAGTTTTGAGGTTATTTTAGACTTTTTACGTCATTATATAAATCTTTTAATTCATAGATAGATATATCTAGTATTGGTTCGTACATAAAAGAATTTAAATGTATATTTTCTGGAGTTATAAGATTTACCCTATCTAAAACAGCTATATTAGAAATTTCTTGATTAAAAAGATTTTTATATTTAGATATTAATGTATATGTTTGATTACTAGTAATTCCATTTATAAAAGTTGAATCATTTATTTTTTGTATTAAATATTCTTCCATTTGTAATCTACAGGCAATTGATAATACAATCTTACTTTCTAGTTCTAGCTTGTCTTCATCATTAAGTAATATTCTATTTGCTTCATTTTCTATAATTTTAATAACTTTTTCACTTGTATTATTGATTTTTTTCACATTTAAGCTTGATAAATTAATTACTGATATAAATATTTTTAATAAATCATCTACAATAATCGTTCCAGTATCTGATTTTTTATGCAATAAAGATGTAAGCCGTAGGTATTTTGGGTCATTTTCTCCTTTAGTATATTCTAATAAATTTCTTACAAAAGGTATTAGTGCGATTAGTTTAGAATACTCGTGAATATTATCTTTCCAATGATTAAAAGGATTATTTTGATATTTTTCTGATTTTAATTCAATATCATGGATTCTTTTGATAGCATGTAGTTTATTTTCTCTTGCATGATTTTTACCAATTATTCTATGAGAAATAGTTCTATAAAAATCATAGTTATGAGTTAAAATTATTTGATAAAAGTTATC
>NZ_DBKDTU010000067.1:0-2869 GCF_055505085.1 Candidatus Hepatincolaceae symbiont of Strigamia maritima | reverse complement strand
CGACCACCGAGATCTACACTCTTTCCCTACACGACGCTCTTCCGATCTATTTATAGGATCTCTAACTTTCGCTAAAAAAGATGAAATTATAAAACAAACCCCGCTTAATTTATATTTGGATTCCAAGGTATCTCTTCTATTAAATATTAAAAAGATTAGTAAGAACCAGCTAAAAACCTCCCAAGTTTCGCTTCCTTTATTTGTAGTAATAGCAGAAGGAGATACTATTATTTATAGAAATGTTTTTGAGGTTAGTTTGAATTTATCTGCAAAAAGTTCAGAACAAATACATACTACCCCCTTTATAATTAATACTAAGTTTTTGTTAAGAAATTATACTCAAATAGAGCTTTTAAGTGGTTTTTATAATAAAATATCAGAAGTTTTTGTAGAGTGAAATAAGTATTAAGTCATGCAACAAAATATGTCTTTACAAAAAGACCATAAAAATAGACCTTCATGGGATGAATATTTTATAGAATTAGTAGATACTGTAGCTAAAAGGGCAACCTGTGATAGAGGGTTTAGTGGTTGTATTATAGCTAAAGATAATAAAATTCTTACCTCAGGATATGTTGGTGCTCCCAGCGGGTTTAAAGATTGTTTTGAGGTTGGGCATTTATTCCGTGAAGTTATCTATCCAAATGGCATTGTAAAACAGCATTGTATTAGAACTATTCATGCAGAACAAAATGCTGTTGCTCAGGCTGCAAAATATGGTATTGCTATAGAAGGAGCAACTCTTTATTGTTCTATGGAACCATGTTTTAGTTGTGCTATGTTAATAGTAAGTACGGGAATAAAAAGAGTAGTGGCTAAAAATTTGTATCATGCCGCAGGAGATAGTAGAGCGGTACTAATTGAAGCTGGGATTGAACTAGTGGTACTATTAAAAGAGGAGCTTAAATATTAAGGTGAAGAATTATCAAAAAAAATCTGAATTATTATTACCTGCGGGTAGTTTAGCAAAACTTAAAACTGCTATCTTATATGGAGCAGATGCTGTATACGCAGGTACTCCTGATATGTCATTACGTACTAAGTCGGAATTTAATTTAGAAGATTTAAAAGAAGGAATTAGATTCGTTAAAAATCATAATAAAAAGATTTATCTAACCTTAAATTTATTCAGTCATAATAAAGATATAGAAAAATTATCGGAATTCTTAATAACAATACAAGAACTTAATCCTGATGGCTTATTAATTGCAGATCCGGGTATCTTTGCTTATTTCAAAGAGCATGCTCCGCAAATTCCTTTACATGTTTCAACCCAAGCTAACGTTTGTTCTTGGTTGTCTGTAGATTTTTGGGCTAAACAAGGAGCTAAACTTTGCGTTTTAGCTAGAGAAGTAAGTTTTTCAGAATTAAAGGAAATAAAAGAGAAATGTCAAAGTATTAAGATTGAAGCCTTTGTACATGGTTCTATGTGTATGACTTATTCAGGTAGATGTTTACTTTCAAATTTTATGGCAGAAAGAGGTTCAAATCAAGGTAATTGTGCACATAGTTGTAGGTGGCATTATAAGGTTAGGGTTAAGCTAAATAATGATAAGATATTTTCAGTAACCTTAAATGAAGACAATAAAGATTTCTTTGCTTTTGCTTTAGAAGAAGAATTTAGAGAAGGAGTTTATTATCCTATAGAAGAAGACGGAATGGGATCTTATATTCTAAACTCTAAAGATTTATGTTTAATGCCGGTATTAAATGATTATTTAGAATTGGGGGTTGACACCCTAAAAATAGAAGGTAGAAATAAGAGTGAATACTATGCTGCAATCACAGCTAGAGCCTATTCCACTGCTATTAAGGATTGGTATAATAATAAAGCAGAGTGGAATTATAAAAAATATTTAGAAGAGCTTAACACACTACAAAATAGGGGATATACTCTAGCTTTTCATGAGGGAAGACTTACTAATATAGCTCATAGTTATGAAACTGCTAGTACTATTAGTTCTTATGTTTTTGCCGGAGTTATTATAGCCCATGAGGATAATGCTCTAGTTATGGAGATACGTAATTTCTTAAATGTAGGAGATATTTTAGAATTTATTTCTCCTTATTATTTTGAACCGATTAGACTGAGAATGTATGATTTTATAGATTATAGTACTGCTGAAATAAAAAGTAAAATCTCTCCAGGTAAACAGGGGCAGGCGGTAAAAATTCCTCTGAGTTTATTTCATCAAGAAAATCTAGAATTTATCACAAATGCTCTACCGATCTTTAGTGTGGTAAGAAAGCTTAATTTACAGAGCACTCAGGATATTTCAGTGCTGAAGCATAATTTAGTAGCCTTTAAGGTGGAAAATAATCAAACCTCTACAATAGCTTTAAATAAAGCTAAACATGATTTACTAAATAGAGATGTTAATCAGATTAAAAGAACTCCTAAACTAGGAAATCACGCTTGTTGCTCTAAGGGGTGTAATGGGTGTTTAATGTTTTGGTATGATGATAAATATGCCAAACTGCGTAATAAATTAAGTACTAAACAAACCGGGCAACTCTTAAATAAAAAAGAAATTAACATAGAGAATACCTAATATTATTTTTAATAATAAAGAGATTCGTTAAATAGGATTACTCATATAACTTGTAAAAAGTTATATGAGTAATATTTTTTATAGTTCAATCTCAAATTAAATTTAAGGAAAGCTAGAATGTAAGTTTGTTACATTCTTATAAGGTATAATAACTCATTATTATTTAATAAATTAAGTATAATTAGTTAATACTTAATTTATTAAATAAGCTGTAGAAACTATTAATATATAAACATTCTATATAATTATCTAAAAAATATTCCTATTACTCAGAACCACGGACTACAATGAGAAAGGATATACATAACAGATTACCA
>NZ_DBKDTU010000066.1:0-2869 GCF_055505085.1 Candidatus Hepatincolaceae symbiont of Strigamia maritima | reverse complement strand
CCCTTGTCAATACCTTTTTTTATTCCACTCTCTTTTTATTTTTTTTTATTTTGCTAGAGTATATAATACTTTGTACACAATATTACCTAGTAAAATTAGGAGAAATTAAAGAATATTGTTAGTGTTACTTTTAAGGAGTGACATTTCTTCTAAAATAATATAGAATATTTCGTATTGGAAAGTTTTACTCACGGGGAGTAGCGCAGCCTGGTAGCGCATCTGATTTGGGATCAGAGGGTCGCAAGTTCAAATCTTGTCTCCCCGACCACTCAATATTGAGTTTGGGTAATATTTTATGAATTAACTCCCTATAGCTTGACTTTCTTCTATTAATTCTTGAATATATGTTGCTTAAAAGCTAAACTACCTACATAGGTGATTTATAAAATTATAAAACTTATAATTATCTATCTTGAGATAATTTAAAAAAAATGTTATAGAATCTTAGATGAACCACTTAACTGCTAAAATAAAAAATCTTAGTTATAAAAAGTATTTAACTACTCCCTTAGACACTTATAATTTTTCTAAGGATATTAACTCTCTTCCTCCTAAATGCTTATTAGAATCCCCTCATCAAGTGCTTTATGCTCTTAGTAAATGGGTATCCCCAAAAAGAACTCGGTCCTATCCATATGCACGAGTGTATGACACCCTAAATCTAGGTAAAGTTATTACTATAATTCCTATAATTAAAGATGAGAGGGTATTCGGAGATATAGATTACCTCCAATGGGATACAATCTCCTTAATGAGCCTCTTAAATGTATATGTAATTATAGCTTATTACAGTGATGCTGAAATAAATAAAGCAGGTAATAAAATAACTTCTCAAAAATTACCTGATGCTTTTATTAAAACTAAGTTAACAGAAATTTTTAACTACCAAACCTCGGCTTTGCATTGGAATTTAAACCAACTTAAAACAGAAAATCTTAATTATGTGATGCAAGAAGTAACCACAAGCTATACTAATATAGCTCTGAAAACAGCTATACCTTTACATAATTTTAATAACTTAACAAAATTTAAAAAACGAATAACTAAAGATATAACTAGTTTTATGACTTTCTCTAGGGATAAAGCTAGTAAGGCTCAGAATAGAGAATCGCTAACCATTCAACCTAAAGAATTACTTAGCTTAAATAATAAATCTAAACTAACCATAGAGAATTATTTAGGAGGTTATTACTTTTTTACCATAGATAGTATAAAAATATATCAGAATATTTACTTCTTATTAGAGAGTAAACATTCTAAAATCAGTTTAATTCCTTCAATCGATGATATTAAAGACGGGCTAGTTAAGATGATGCTTTATGCTAATCTTGCTGAAGTACACAACTTACAAGGTAGTATTAATTTTATGCCGCTTTTAAAGTTAACCTCAAGCTTATTACAGGGAGAAATTAACTCAACAACCTCCTCAGAAACTACCTTGTATAAATTCTTTAGTATGAATAATTTTAATAAAAAACAGCAAATGTTACTAAATAATTTAATGCTTGAAGCTAAAGCAAACGATTTTTTATTAGAATTAGGACATGGGGTATCAGCATGATAAAAAGTCCCCTACGCTATCCCGGTGGAAAATCAAGAGCTGTTAGATTTTTAGCACAATTTATTCCTGATTTCCTAGAATTTAGAGAAATTTTCTTTGGGGGAGGTTCTTTAAGTATTTATTTAACACAATTATTACCTCATAAAAAGTATTATGCTAACGATATAAATTATGATCTTTTTTGTTTTTGGCAGGAACTTAAGGGTAATTCTGAGGTACTTATTCAAGAGTTATACAAAATTAAAGCTGAGTATATAAATGGTAGGGAACTTTTTAAAACAATAATTAGTAGAAGAAATAACCAACTTTCTAATCTACAAAGAGCTCTTGATTTTTTTGTGTTAAATAGAATAACTTTCTCAGGGATTGTGGATAGCGGGGGCTATTCTGAGGCGGCTTTTTTAGGAAGATTTACCATCTCAGCTATTAATAGACTAAAAGAGACGGTTAGAATAATTCAGTATTTTGATTTTACCGGTGCAGATTATACTAATTTGTTACACAAACCTGGGAAGGAGATTTTTATATTTTTAGACCCTCCCTACCATAATAATAAACCCTCAAAACTATACGGTAAAAAAGGAGAGTTACATACTACTTTTAACCATGAATTATTATTAGAGAATGTAAAGAAATACCCCCATAAATTACTAATTACTTATAATAATAGCCCTTATATTAAGGAATTATATAAAGATTACTATATTTATGAATGGAATTTACAATACGGTATGAATAACTATAAGCAAAAACAGGCAAATATCGGACGGGAAGTAATAATTACTAATTATTTACATGATTCTTCTCTAATTCAACCCAACTTTCAAATTTTTCCTACTCTAATTACCTCTGTACGGTAATCTCTACCATAATAACTTCTAAAATTCTTACTAATTACACTACTAAATAATCCTGAGTATTTTTAAAAATAGTTATGAGTTAGGAAAGCTACTACAATGTGTAGAAAATTAACTGCTAATTAAGCCAATTAGAGATATATTTTACATCGTCAATAGTTAGGGTACCCATAGCTGCTTTAAGCTGAATAATTGCCAATAAAAAGTTATATTTAGCTATTACTAAATTATTCCTTACGGACATATGAGCTTGCTCTGCATTTAAAACATCACTGTTAGTTTTAATTCCTACTTTGTAACCTTTTTTAACCGATACTAATAAAGATTCACTAGATTGCACTGCCTGCTCTAAAGATTTAATGGTAGCAATACCATTAATAACCCCTAGATAATTTCTTTGGCTAGTATTTTTAATATTATTTTTTAAATTACTAAAATTATATTCCAATTT
>NZ_DBKDTU010000065.1:0-2885 GCF_055505085.1 Candidatus Hepatincolaceae symbiont of Strigamia maritima | reverse complement strand
ACTGCATTCAACACATGCAGTGAAGCTACCTCTGCTTCACCGCACTGCATTCAACACATGCAGTGAAGCTACCTCTGCTTCACCGCACTGCATTCAACGCATGCAGTGAAGCTACCTCTGCTTCACCGCACTGCATTCAACACATGCAGTGAAGCTAACTCTTCTTCCAAAATCCAAATTACCGATAAATGTTCATTTACTTCCGGCATTATAACAATTTCACTCGATTCTGAAAACCAACGTCTCAATGGCGGCGATGGTTCAATGGGAGCGCCGTTAGTCAGCAATTTTTCACACACAGCTCTGTGTCCGTACCGCGGCTTGTGATTTTTCGCCAAAATATCCGCAGTTTGCATCGCCCCTATTGCCTTCGATGATAACATCTTCACGTGATATGGGTGCCTCAATTCGTTCAACCGATCGGAAGTCAACCGAGCTTGACTCATGCCTTTTTACATAAATTATATTTTAAAAAATTAGAGTTATATTTCTTATTAATTTTTTCTCTATCTTCAATAGAAAATAAATGATGAGTCTCAAAATTCTGATCATTTGTAGAAAATGTATCAACTACTGGATTTAATATATATAAATTATTTGTTTCAATTTTTTTAGTAACATTATTTTTACTTTCTATATTATATGGTGTATCGGTTGGGATATTTGACATTTTATTTCTTAATAATGTGTATTCATTTTTTCCTTGTTCATCATCATCATCAAATATAGCTACCCAAGGAACTCCATAACCATTTATAAAACTAATATTTGGGTGCATATTTTCTTTTGTAGCTCCATTTAAACAAAGAATTTCTAAATTATTTTCATTTAACTTCTCTATTAGTATTTTCTTAATTGCAAAGTAATCATAAATTCCTTCTACAACGAGTAATTTTATTAAATTAAGATTTATTACTAAAGAATTTTTTATATGTAACGCATCATTTACAGCTTTATAGCTAGTATGCTCTTCAATTCCTTGTTGATTAGCTTTTAATAATGATATTTTCCCATAATCTTTTGTTTTATTAGCAATATAAATATTATTTCTATTTATATAGTCTGGGTTGAGCATATAAGGAGAATGAGTTGAATATATAACTAGGTTAGTTTGAGATATTTCTTGTAACTTTTTACAAAAATTTTCTTGAGCTTTAGGATGCAAATAAGCTCCAGGTTCATCTAGTAAAAAATTCTTTTCCCTTCATTTTCAGCTTTACTGGAAAATTTTGTTTCCAACATATAATTAAAAAACCAAGTAAAACCTTGTGATCTATCATTTAAAGCAAATGGTGTATTTCCACCATAAACAGTTCCATCTTCTTCATCAATAGTAAATTTGATTAATGTTTCTTCATTTTCTTTATAAATTTTAAAATTTATCTGCATTTTTATTTCAGAATTAAACCATTCTTTCCAAGATTGTATAATTTCAGCTGTTAAATATTTAGAAACACCATCATTAAATTTATCTATAGTCTCTATTGTAATTTCAAATATATCATAATTATTTGCAGTGTTTTTATTATATTCATTTACTATTCTAATACAATTACCTAAGGGGGATTTTTCTTTATTTTCATCTAATAGTGGTATAGGTTCAAAATAGGTGTTATGATTAAAATTAGATATATAGTTAATGCTAGGCATTATTTTTATAACATTTTCTGCAATCTTGTTCACAATATCGCTTTTCTCGTTATGAGAAACATCATCGCCATAAATATCTATACTATACTGTATAGTATAAGTGTTATCATTATCATGTTTCATAATTAAAGTTATACTGAGACAAACTTCATTTTGGTTTTTATCATTTATTGGCATAGCATCTATTTTATGTAAAAATAAATTATAACTTTTAATTTTTGTTCCCTTTTTTTTATTTACAATAATTGAATTAACTATTTCCTTTAATTTATCTTTTTCTATAGAAATATTAGCTTTTATTATGGTATTAAAATTCTTAGCTTTTTCTGCTTTATGTTTATTATAATAGACTTCTTTAGTATTATTCTTCTTTAAACTTAAGCTTAAGAAGCTATAAATAGCTTCTAATATGATTGTTTTACCACTTTCATTAATGCCTACTAACGGTATTAAACTAGATGTAGTTAAATCTATTGTAATATCATCTATTGCTTTAAAGTTTTGAATAGTAAAAGAATAATAATTTGGCATATTTTTTATATTTTGGTGTTTCATTGCTTTTTGATTCTAATAAATTATAAATTAAAATAAAGTTTTAAAGAAGTTATTTTATTTGATATTTAGTATTAATAGATAATTGATTATTAAAATAAAAGCATAGTCTAAAAATTAGTTTCTCTCAATTTTAATTGATTGCAGAAATGGGTTTATTTGGTATATAATTAGCATAATTTTTATATTGAAAATGATGTAAGTAAGATGAATCCTTTATTAAAAAATCTTTATATGGAGGTAGCACTACTTGAGGCTAATAAAGCTTATAATGCAGAAGAAGTTCCTATAGGAGCAGTCTTAGTTCATAAAAAATCTCTAAAAGTTATAGCCAAAAGTTATAATCAGGTAATATCCTTAAATAATCCTGTTGCCCATGCAGAAATTTTGGTAATAGAGAAAGCCGCTAGAATTCTTAAGAATTATAGATTGGATGAGTTAATTCTATATAGTACGTTAGAACCTTGCTTAATGTGTTGTGGGGCTATTATTGAAGCAAGAATTAAGCAAGTGTATTTTGGGGCTTGGGCACAAAAGCAGAGTATTTCTGGTAGTTTTATATTGAACTCTTATAAAATAGCAGTTTATGGAGGAATCTATGAAGAGAATTCTAAGGATTTACTTCAGAATTTTTTTAAAGATAAGCGTTAAAAATATTGGATTTACAGGCTTTAAAACATGAT
>NZ_DBKDTU010000064.1:0-2918 GCF_055505085.1 Candidatus Hepatincolaceae symbiont of Strigamia maritima | reverse complement strand
TGATTTTTTTGATTTGAAGGTCATTTTAATTTAAAATAATAGATTAAATAAAAAAAAGGAAGCAACCATGCAAAACATATTTGCAATACTACAAAATATAGGGAAAGCCTTTATGCTTCCTATCGCAGTACTTCCTATGTCAGGAATTTTACTGGGAATTGGTGGGGCTTTTACCAGTACCACTCTAATTAATACTTATAATTTAACTTATTTACTAGATGGAACTTTATTAAATTATTTACTTAAATTACTTTTTAATACTGGTTTATTTGTTTTTGCCAACCTACCTTTATTATTTGCCGTAGGTGTAGCAATCGGCTTATCACACGCACATAAAGAAACTGCTGCTTTATCTGCTGTTTTAGGATTTTTGTTATTTCATACTGTCATTAGTACTATTTTAGGTTTTCAAGGATTATCTGCAGAAAATACTACTGCAGTAGCGTTTCTTGCACAGGGTTTGTCCACATCTGATGCCTTTGGGGAGTCTGCCCAATATACTAAAGAACTTGGTATATTTACTTTGCAAACCGGAGTTTTTGGAGGAATTATCTGTGGTGTTACTTCAGCGTTAATTACTAATAGATTTGCTAAAGTTACCCTACCGGATTATTTAGCTTTTTTTAGTGGTAATAGGTTGGTAGCAGTTTTAACTATGATTTTTTTTATTCCGTTAGCTCTTTTATTTCCGTTTTTTTGGCCTTTTGTTTTTAAATTTATTATTAATGCTGGAGAAGTTTTTAGCAGTATGGGATACATTGGTACTTTTTTATATGGTACTTCTATGAGATTATTAAATGTTTTCGGATTGCATCATGCTATTTATCCTCTATTTTGGTATACAGAATTAGGCGGTGTAACTGAAGTTGCTGGAAAATTTGTAGCCGGTGGACAAAAAATCTTTTTTGCTCAACTGGCAGACCCTATCACTACTCATTTTAGTAGTGAGGCTACTCGTACTATGACAGGCGGCTTCTTACCCATGATGTTCGGCTTACCTGCTGCTGCTTTAGCTATTTATAGAACTGCAGATCCTGTTAATAAAGTTAAAATTAAAGGTATTCTTATCTCTGCGGCTCTAACTTCCTTTTTAACAGGTATTACTGAGCCAATAGAATTTACTTTTTTATTCGTTGCTCCTTTATTATATGTACTACATGCTACTCTTGAAGGTCTTTCTTATATGTTAATGCACATGCTAAATGTAGCCGTAGGCATTACCTTCTCTCGAGGATTAATTGATTTTACCTTTTTTGGTTTACTACAAGGTATTGCAAAAACTTCTTATCAATGGATATTAATTCTAGGTCCTGTTTATGCCTGTATTTACTATTTCATTTTTAAATTTTGTATTGAAAAATTTAACTATGCTACTCCGGGCAGAGAAGGTAGTCTTGCTAAACTTTATACTAAACAAGATTATTTAAATAAGCAACAAGAACTCAATCTCATTAAAAAAATTGTTGAAAACTTAGGAGGAAAAAATAATATTCAAGGTATTGATGCTTGTATAACTCGTCTAAGAATAACAGTTTATGATGAAACTAAAGTTGCTACTGATAAGATTTGGCAAGATCTAGGAGCACAGGGAGTGTTTAGAAAAGGTCACGGCATTCAAATTATTTATGGAACCCAAGCAGAAGTTTATAAAAATAAAATCAAGGAGCTTTACAAGTTTTAATGTCATACAGTTTTCACTGTTAGTATAGGGTTTTTATCATTTTTTCTTCCCTTGTTTATAAAATCCTATACTTTTTTTCTCCTGTCTAGCTTGTACTTTTAAACTATCACAAATCTGGTTATACCGATAAATGTCAATATTAATTAACAAAATTAATTCCCTAAAGAAAGATTTTACCCTAGCTGAACAAAAAATCTCTGCCTATATTCTGAAAAATTCCCAAACTACTCTTACTATGAATCTAAAAGCTTTAGCAGTAGCTATTCCTGTAGGAGAAGCAACCATTCTAAGATTTTATAGAAAATTAGGGTTTGCTAGTTTTATTGATTTTAAACTCTCCCTGAGCAATACCCTTAATACTAAAAGTACTAAACACCCCAACATTAAACTTTTAAAGAATAAATCTAATAATCAACTAGCTCAACATTTATATAATAATTCCTTAGAAACTCTTTATAACACTATACAGAATCTTAATCCTAGCTCTATAGCTAATAGTATAAATTTAATTCATAAAGCACCTTATATAGAATTTATAGGGGTTGGTTATTCTAATTTGACTGCTCTTGAAGCTAAAGATAAGTTTTTAAGAATAGGTAAAAAAGTAACAGCACATACTAATTATCATAATTTTATTATGTCAACTGCTATTGCTAAAAGACAAGATCTTATTATTGCTATTTCTCAACGAGGTGAAACCTACGAGGTTATTGAAGCTTTAAAAAACGCACAAAAACGCGGAGCTAAAACTATTATCATTACTACTAATTCCTCTGTTAAACTTACCCAATATGCAAATGAAGTATTATTAAGCGGATATACCAATCATATTCTAGAAACAGGATCTTTTTCTGAGAGAATTTCTCAACTCTTTATCATAGAATTATTGTATTTAGGATTGCTTTTAAAAGATAAAAACAAACGTGAAGAATTGAAAAAACTTACAGTGGCAGCAATTACTTCTACTTCTGGATTTTAATTTTATAATTATTAAATTTATTTTACTTATTTAAGTAATGCTTACTGTTGAACGAACCTCTTGCAACGCAAATAAGTACATAATTTACTGATTTAAGCACACTAATCTCACTAATTTTGCACTAACCTCTAAAAACTAATCTTCAGAGATTATTTTGCTAAAGTGTATCTCATTTTTTATAAGAGATTGATTTTAATAATAAATATTTTAGGCAATTATCCCTTGACAACAAGTAAGTATTTTCTTATTATATACTCA
>NZ_DBKDTU010000063.1:0-12781 GCF_055505085.1 Candidatus Hepatincolaceae symbiont of Strigamia maritima | reverse complement strand
AATTTTCTAAAAATAGAAGGGATTACTATGGCTTTAAAGATTACATTAGATTGTACTAATTGCGGCGCTTGTGTACCGGAATGTCCTAACGTTGCTATTACTGAAGGAGCAGAGATTTTTGTAATTACCCCTCACTTATGTTCTGAATGTATTGGTGCTTATGATAAAAGTCAATGTGTGGCTGTATGTCCGGCAGATAGTATTATCTTAGATACTAATTATCAGGAAACAAGATTAGATTTTATTGCAAAAACATCATAAAATTCATAATAGTTCTTAGAAGTTTATAAGGATAAAAAATATAATGCAGGATAAAATTCATTATTTAAAAGATTATAAAAAATCGGATTTTACAGTAGAAAATATAGAACTATACTTTAATATTAATGAAAATACTGTTGTTACCTCTACTCAACAAATGAAAAGACAAAATCCTCAACAAACAGATTTAGTATTATTCGGTGAAGATTTAATTACTAAAGCTGTAAGAATCAATGATAAATTATTAGCTAATAATGTAGATTATGTGATTAATGCTACTTTTTTAACCATTAAGAATGTAGCAAATGAATTTAGTCTAAGCATAGAAGTAGAATTATTCCCTGATAAAAATACCAAACTGATGGGACTTTATCAAAGTAATACATGCCTTTGTACCCAGTGTGAACCTGAAGGGTTTAGAAGAATTACTTGGTTTTTAGATAGACCAGATGTAATGACAAAATGGTTAGTCCATATTGAGGCTGATGCTAGAAAATATCCTATTTTACTCTCAAACGGGAATAGAATTGCTACAAAAGAGCTAGCACAAGATAGGCATATGGTTACCTATGAAGACCCTTTTAGAAAACCTAGTTATTTATTTGCTTTAGTGGCAGGAGATTTTGATTGTATAACTGATATTTTTACAACCATAAGTAACAAAAAAGTAGAGTTAAATATTTTTGTTGAAAAAGGCAAAAAAGAACAGGCAAGATTTGCTCTAGAGAGTCTAAAGAAGGCTATGAAATGGGATGAAGAAACCTTTAACTTGGAATATGATTTAGGGGTATTTAATATTGTGGCAGTGAGTGATTTTAACTTTGGGGCAATGGAGAATAAAAGTTTAAATATCTTTAATGATGCTTATATTTTAGCATTACCGGAAATTGCTACGGATAATGATTATTTTCATATAGAGGCAGTAGTAGCACATGAGTATTTTCATAATTTTACGGGTGATAAAATTACCTGCAGAGATTGGTTTCAATTAACCCTAAAAGAAGGTTTAACTGTCTTTCGTGATCAAAGTTTTTCAGAGGATATTCATGGGAAGAATTTAATTAGGATAGAGCAGGTTGAATTTTTAAAAGCTAAACAGTTTAAAGAAGATGAGAGTCCCTTATCACACCCTATCAGACCGGAAAGTTATATAGAAATTAATAATTTTTATACGGTTACAGTGTATGAAAAAGGTGCTGAGATTTGCAGAATGATTCACTCGATTATCGGAGATGCTAACTTTAAGAAGGGTATAGATTTATATTTTGTTAAATATGATGGTCAGGCTGTTACTTGTGAGGATTTTGTCAATACGATGAGTGAGGTTGCAAATATTTCCTTAGAAGTCTTTAAAAGATGGTATCATACAAAAGGTACACCAAGAGTGACCCTTAATACAATTTATAATGATAAAACTCAAGAATTCACCCTAAAGTTTTCCCAAGAGAATAAAGAAAATAAAGAACCCTTACTTATACCTTTAAAATTAGCATTATTTGATATAAATGGTAAGAGAATAGAATTAATTAACCATAAGAAGTCTTTAGGTAAAGAAACTACCATCTTATTTGATACTTCTAACAAAGAGATCATTTTTAGCAGTATTGAGATTGAGCCTTATCTTTCTATTAACAGAGGGTTTTCTGCACCGATTAATTTAGATTATAATTATGAGGAAGTAGCTTTAAGGCATTTAATAAAATATGATGATGACGGTGTAAATCAGCATAATTTTATGCAATTATACTTAAAGCACCACCTTCTTAAAACCATTAAAGATTTAGAGGCAGGGGAAGTCACACTGATTGAGACACAAATTTTTAATCCAATTAGAGATCTTTTATATGAGAAAACTCTTAATACCGGATTACTAAATTTATTAATTAAATTACCTAGTTTTGATAGTATTAGTGATGAATTCGTAAATAATTTGCCAATTGAAAATATTTATAAAACGCTAATTCTATACACCGATAAATTAACAGAATATTTAGGAGATGATTTAAAAAATCTCTATCATAATTTGCCTGAGGATCCTCTAAATTTATCCCCGCAGATGATGAATACCAGGGCTTTAAAAAATACTATAGTGTATTATTTAGCTAGAGGGAATGATATAAGCATAGTTAAAGAGCATTATCAAAATACTCAGAATATGACAAATCGTTTAGGAACTCTAATTGCAGTAAAAGATTTAGAAACCCCTCTTAGGGAAGAACTGTTTAAAGATTTTTATAATACCTATAAAGAGTATCCTCTAGTTATGGATAAATGGTTATCTTTGCAGGCTTTAACCCTATCGGATGATACCTTAACTAAAGTTAAGGAGCTGATACAGTTAGAAATTTTTTCCATCACAAATCCTAATAAAGTAAGAGCCTTAATAGGAAGCTTTACGGCTAATAACCTAGCTTTCCATGCAAGTAATGGGAGTGGCTATAATTTTATTAAAGATAATATAATAAAACTGGATATAATTAATTCTAGTGTAGCTGCTCGTTTGGCAACTGTTTTTTCAAAATGGCATAAACTTAAAGCTCTTAATGCTGAATTAATGAAAAAAATTATGCAAGAGATTCTGCAAGAGAAGACTATTTCTAAAGGATTATATGAAATTATCTCTAAATCTCTAAATAGTTAAAATTAATATTTCTAAACTAGAGAAAGTATAAACCTTTAGAAAAAGGAAATAAATAAGAGATGAGTAAAAGAATTAAAAAAGCAATTTTTCCGGTAGCAGGGCTTGGAACTAGATTTCTACCTGCTACTAAGGTCATTCCGAAAGAAATGATACCTATTTTAGATAAACCCGTTATTCAATATGCCGTAGAAGAGGCTATGGAAGCAGGAATTGAAGAATTTATTTTTATCACCGGACGAGGCAAAGTGATGATAGAAGATCATTTTGATATTAGTTATGAGTTAGAAAGCCATTTAAATAAAAGAAATAAAGATGAATATCTAGAACTAATTAGACAAGGAATGCCTAAACCAGGTAAGGCTTTTTTTACAAGACAACAATATCCTTTAGGCTTAGGGCATGCTATTTGGTGTGCTAAAGTTTTAGTTGAAAATGAAGCTTTTGCGGTACTTCTTCCGGATGAATTTTTAAAATCAAGTCCGGGATGTTTGAAGAAAATGATAGATTTGTATAATCTGTATGATAATATAGAAATGATGGCAGCCGTACAGGAAGTAGCATGGAATAAGGTATCTTCTTATGGTATCTTAAATATAGCATCCCATGCAAATACAGATTTTAATAAAGAAGTTGAAAATCATAATCTTATTAAAGTTAAAAGTATGATAGAGAAACCAGCAGAACATCAGGCACCTTCTAATTTAGCAGTTATTGGTAGATATATTCTACCAAGTAAAATTTTTGATGTTTTAGAAAAAGCAAAAAAGGGAGCCGGGGGAGAAATTCAACTAACAGACTCTATGTCTGACTTAATTAGTGATAATAACTTTTACTGTTATAAATTTGCAGGAGAACGCTTTGATTGCGGTAATCCAGTCGGTTTATTAGAGGCAACTATTAATATGGCTTTACTGGATTCTCGTTATAATGAACAAGTTAAGGAGATTATTAAAAAAATCCCATTGTCATAAAACTTTAATAAAATTCTAATAACAAAATAAAAGAATATGTAGCTTCAGAGAGAGTAAGATTGATAAGAAGAGTTAGTAAGGAAAAGAGGATAACAATTATTTGGGCTTCATTTATAAATTATTGTGGAGTAAGTTACTGTGATATATATTATAAAATTATAGTGGCAATATTTTATAGAAAAAGTATTTATAAAATAGATACCGGTACCTAAGATGTTAATCAATATTATTAATACAACTCCCTATCAAGATCAAATGCCAGGTACTTCAGGATTAAGAAAAAAAGTTACCGTATTTCAGAAAAAGCATTATTTAGAAAACTTTATTCAAAGTATTTTTAATATATATAAGGTTAATAATAAATCTTTGCTTGTAGGTGGAGATGGCAGATATTATAATAAAACTGCTATTTTAAGCATTATTAAAATAGCAGTGGCAAATGGGGTGAAGACCTTATATGTGGGGAAAGATGGTTTGTTTTCTACCCCTGCAATCTCGCTATTTATAAGAAAATATAACTTAGATGGGGCAATAGTACTATCTGCCAGCCACAATCCTGGTGGTGTAAATGGTGACTTCGGAGTGAAATTTAATGTTAAAAACGGCGGACCAGCCTCTAGTGCTTTAACTCATCAAATCTATGAGGAAAGCTTAAAAATACAACACTATAAAGTTGTAGAAGTTCCTATAATTAATCTTAGCAAATTACAAGAACTAAGAATTTTAGATACTACTATTAAGATAATTGATCCAATTATAGATTATAGTTTAAAAATGGAAGAAATTTTTGATTTTAATGCTATTGCAAACCTAATCAAGGGTGATTTTAATTTTATCTATGATGCCATGTTTGGAGTAACGGCACCCTATGCTCAGGATATCTTTATTAAGAAGCTTGGCTGTGATGAACAATATATAATAAATGCTACTCCTTTAGAGGATTTCGGAGGAACTCCCCCGGATCCTAACCATCATAATAATTCTAAGTTGTTTAATTTAACTTGCCAAACTAAAAGAAAACATGTTTTAGCCACAGCATGTGACAGTGACGGAGATAGAAATATGATACTCTCAAGCAAGGTATTTCTTAACCCTTCGGATAGTTTAGCTGTACTACTTGAATATGCTCACTTAATTCCAAGTTATAAAGAAGTAATAGGAGTAGCAAGATCTATGCCTACATCCTCTGCGGTGGATAGGGTAGCCAAAGGTTTAGAGATTCCTTGTTATGTAGTGCCAACCGGCTGGAAGTATTTTTCTAATCTCTTAGATGCTAATAAAATCACAATTTGCGGTGAAGAAAGTTTTGGTACCGGCTCTAACCATATTCGTGAAAAAGATGGCTTATGGGCGATATTATTTTGGTTAAATATTTTAGCAATTACTAAAAAAACACTACCGGAACTACTAACTTTGCATTATGAAAAATTTGGAAGAACCTATTATAGTAGAATTGATTATGAAGGAATTAAGACTGGTGTGGCAGAAAATATTATAACAGGTTTTATTAACAATGCTAAGGCTGCAAAGGGCGGAAATCTTAAAAACTATCACGCTAAAATAGTAAAGTTTGAAGTTTTTCATTATCAAGACCTAATAGATGGTAGTATAACTAATAATCAAGGTTATAGTATACATTTTGAAAATCAAGCAAGGATTATTTTAAGAACCTCAGGTACCGGTACTAGCGGTACTACACTGAGATTTTACGTAGAAACACCGGAACTAAAAAAAGATAAATTATGGTTAGCTAAAGATGATTACTTAGGAACGTTGTATAACCTAATTAATGATTTATCCCTAATCAGTACGAGTTATAAACTTACACCTACTCTAATCATCTAAGAAGTTAATTAGCTGAGTAAATTAGAGATTATACCCAAGCAAAATATTGCCATGTAGTACTCCTAATTACTAAGAAAATTAAAAATCTCCTAGACAAACTCTTCAAGGAAAAATAGTAAGAGTTAGTTAGTACTTATTACTTCAGCATTAAATATTCTACCGGATCATCAGGACAAACGTACAAACCGCATTCTAAAAATACTGAAAATATATTTAAGCCGATAATTATTATGAAAACTATCATCAGTAATTTGGCTAAATACTTAGCTAAACACCGGAATTTACATGATGAAGATTCCAATATAATATCTGTACTATTCAGTCCTTTATCTAAAAGTAAAGCTATTCCTACAACAAAGGTAATAATAAAGAATATTAAAGCATTCCAAGAATAATTGTATACACCTAAAATAGGAGTACCATAACCCATATCTCCCGGTAAAATATGTAAGAAAACCTGACGTATTGCTGCCATAAAACCGAATAAAGACGCAAGTAACATCATACCATAATGAGAAGACTTGGGTTTAAACTTTAAATTCATACACATAGCAGTTCCTACAGCAACATAAGCTATTCTTTGTAAAAGACATAGAGGGCAGGCTAGTTCACCTAAAACTAATTGTAGTATAAAAGCTATTATTAAGAATCCGCATATTATGCCTAATCCTATAATATTACCTAAAAAGTGTAGAGAATATTGATAATTACAGTTTGTTTTTTGCATGATCTTCCTTTACTTATTTATTAATTTAGTCTTTTTAGATTAGAAGTGTAGTGGTAAGGGACTTGTTATGTGGTATTTTAACCATAACAAACTTAAGATTAATGTTGCAACAAAAATCCATTTAGTAAGATTTTCTTTATTCGTTAATATTCTTAATACTACCAAAAAATATAATGAAAAAATTAATACCATCATAATAAACCTACCTCTTATTTAAAACCAAGAATTACCTATACAATACTATAAATATATTAATTAAATATTAGTATTGTAATGAGGATATGTCAAATTGTATTTGTTTAAAATCACAATTCTTAGATCTGTTGATTAAAAAAATTAGAGAAACAATCATAACAATATATAAAAATTATATGTACTATGATTTATTAAAACATTTTTTTAGTAACTTATATATTATCAATCTTGAATACTGTAATATATAATTATATAATCAAAGTAGGATTAGGAGAGCAAAATAGATTACACACTGTGAATTCAATTTAAATCATAATAAATATCTATTATAGATTATACTTCTCTCAACCCCGGTAGTAGAAGAAGTATTAGCAGAGATGCTAGAATTTAATAAAATTTGTTTTTATAATCCTTCAGCTAAAATGCAATAAAAATTCATAATATTTAGAATACTGCTGTGGATGCTTATACTATTACTGCCTATAAGTTTTACGGACCAAAAGATATCGCAGTTAACTATCTAAATACTAATATAGAATTACAGTCTTTAATTTTCTGTAGCAAACAAGAATTTGCCTTAAGAGCCGGTAATTAAACTGTATAGGCATTATAGAATTATATAAAGTACTAGAAATAGTATTTACTAATCAAGAAGTAGCTATAAAAAAAGAACAAAAATTACTGACTTTATTACAAAATCTAATTGAAAAAAGTATTTTAGACTTAAAAATTAATGCTGAAAAAGCTATTATAATCTCTAATACTTTAAGTATTTCTCTAAAGAATGTTAATAGTTTAGAATTAATTAAAAAATTAGCAACCCATGAAGTTTGTATAGCAAATGGGGCTACCAGTATTGGGGATAGTATGTCACGTGTCATTAGTTCCATGGGGGTTGCTAAAGAGTACAGTAGGGGAAGCTTACGGTTTAGTTTAGGTAAATTTACTAATAGAGATGATATTTTAAATCTGTAAAAATTTTAAATACCATATTATAAAATATAACTTATAAAAATAATGCTTTAGTGTATAGCAGTGCAACTGGATTAAGGGTATAACACTAGTAAAATAGTAAGAAATATCCTGATATTAATAAGTATTAATATACTAGAAATTGTACTATTATACAGTAAAATGATCGGGTTCATATTTATAAAGCAATTTTTATATTGATTTTTTTAGAGAATAAGGACATTATTTAGTAATAGTTATAGAGAAAAATCAAAATCATTATTAATTTGTTTAATTCATTATAAGAGAAATGTAATTATGTTAAGCTTTTTAAAGCCTGCTAAGCATATTGAAAAATTGCCTAAAGAAAAAATAGATCCAGTATATAAACGCCTACGAATACAAGTATTTATAGGCATTTTTGTTGGTTATGCCGCATATTATCTAATCAGAAAAAATTTTAGTTTAGCAATCCCTGAATTACAAAAGCTAGGCTATTCTAAAGGAGAGTTAGGTATAGTGTTATCCGCAGTATCTTTGTCTTATGGTTTTTCTAAATTCTTTATGGGTAATGTTTCAGATAGAAGTAATCCTAAATATTTCTTAAGCTTAGGTTTGTTATTAAGTGCTTGTACTATGTTTTTATTCGGTTTTACTAGTTTTGCAACTTCGTCAGTTTTAATAATGTTTATTTTAATGTTTGTTAATGGTTGGTTTCAGGGTATGGGATGGCCTCCTTGTGGTAGAACTATGGTACATTGGTATTCTACTAAAGAAAGAGGGCAGGTAGTTTCAGTGTGGAACATTGCACATAATATTGGTGGCGGACTTATGGGGAATATAGCAGTATGGGGATACGGTTATTTTAATGATTGGCATGCTTATTTTTATGTGCCAGCTGGAGTGGCATTAGGAATTGCTATTTTTATTTTCTTATTAATGAAAGATACTCCTCAGTCTGCAGGACTACCGCCTATTGAAGAATATAAAAATGATTATCCCGAAGGTTATGATAAGAGTTTTGAAGATGAGTTACCCGCAAAAGTAATTTTTGTAGAGTATATTTTAAAGAATAGGTTGTTATGGTTCATAGCTTTGGCTAATGTATTTGTTTATTTTATTCGTTACGGAGTGCTAGATTGGGCTCCTACATATTTGCAAGAGGTAAAGGGCTTTTCAATTAGAAATTCCGGATGGGCATATGCTTTTTATGAATATGCAGCAATTCCTGGAACTATTTTATGCGGTATTATTTCAGATAAAGTTTTTAACGGAAGAAGAGCTCCTGCAGGGATGTTGTTTACTTTCCTAACGATTATAGCTATTTTTGTTTATTGGTTTAATGGTACTGAAAATCATCTTATAGATAATTTAGCCTTAATCTCCGTAGGATTTTTAATCTATGGTCCGGTTATGTTGATTGGCTTACATGCTCTAGAGATGGTACCTAAAAAAGCTGCAGGTACAGCTGCTGGTTTCACAGGGTTATTCGGTTATTTAGGAGGAGCCTTGTTTGCTAATGCAATTACGGGCTTTGTAATTGATGCTTTAGGTTGGAATACGTACTTTATTTTAATGATAATTGCAGGATTTTTGGCAATTATCTTTATGGCATTTACTTGGAATCACGGGGGACATGCTATAGATAATAATAAAATCAAATCATAAATAGGGAGTTATAATTATGAAAAAAATATTAGTAAGTACTTTAGCTGTAATAACTTTGGTAATTACTTATAGTACTGGGGTAATAGAGGCTAATGCCGTATCTAATAAGAAAGTTATTATTGCTCATAGGGGGGCTTCTGGGTATATAGCAGAACATACATTGGTAGCAAAAGCTTTAGCTTACGGACAAGGAGCTGATTTTATAGAACAAGATGTAGTACTCACTAAAGATAATATTCCGGTGGTATTACATGATATTCATATAGATACGGTAACGAATGTGGAAGAAGTATTCCCCACCAGAAAAAGAAAAGACGGTAGATACTATGCTATAGATTTTACTCTAGCAGAACTTAAAACTTTAAAAGTAACAGAGCGTTTTAATGAGCGAACCAAAGAATCAATTTATCCTAAAAGATTTCCAATAGGTAGTGCTATTTTTCAGATTCCGACCCTAGAGGAAGAAATACAACTTATTCAGGGATTAAATAAAAGTACTGGAAAATATGTAGGAATTTATCCTGAAATTAAAAGTCCTGCTTGGCATAAAGAGGAGGGTAAGGATATTTCTAGAATTGTTTTAGAAATCTTGAATAAATACGGATATGTAACTAAACAAGACAATTTTTATTTACAAATCTTTGATTTTAATGAGGTTAAAAGAGTTAGAAAAGAGTTAGGATTTCAAGGTAAGCTTGTAATGTTGTTAGCTGAAAACGATTGGAATGAAGCTCCTAATAACGATTATTCCTACCTTAAAACTAAAGAGGGTTTAACAGAAATTGCTAAATATGCTGATGGCATAGGTCCGTGGATCCCACAAATTATTATAGGCAAAGAAGGCAATAAGGTACAAATTTCAAATTTAGTGCGGGATGCAAAAGCTAATAACTTAGAAGTACATCCTTATACCGCAAGAGCTGATGATTTACCTAAATTTGCTACTTCATATGATGAACTTTTAAAATTCTTATTTGTAGATGCCGGAGTAGATGGTTTATTTACTGATTTCCCTGATAAGGGTGTAAAAATAATTTCTGCTCTTTAGGCAGACCTTGTGGTCATACTCCGTTACCATTCTTAGGACGGAGTATAGTCACTGCTTACTTAGGCAGTAAAAAGTAAACTAATAGGAAATACTCTTTAGCTAGATTCCATGTCTTTATACAACTCATTTAGCCTATATATTAAGTATTATACGTAGCAACACTTGACTGTTCCATAGTATCTCAACTATGCCTTACTTGTATTACTCTTTTTAATATCCCAACTCTATCTCACCTCAATACCGCCTTACCCTAACCCTAAGTCCAACCACAGCATTCAAGCAACTATAACATTGTGTAATAGATTACAACGATCCCATTCTAGTAACCCTAAGCAGAATAGTGTAAGATTACACAAAATCTGCCTAAAAGGTAGGGTTATTATTTAAAAGAAGTAACCCATTCTTTATATTTAGGATGTTCTCCGTTAATTACTTTTTGAAACTCACTTTGCATTATTTTTGTATATTTACCTGCTGTAGTAAGCTTTCCATCACCTGCTTTACTAATTATTCTATCATCTATGGACTCTGCATAGCCTATTTGTACTGCTGTGCCGGTAATTATAACTTCTTCTGCTGCGTATAACATCGACCTATCAATTAAAGCTTCCTTTACTTTATAACCCTTTAATTCTAATAACTCTTTACAACTTCTGGAAGTAATACCCTCAAGTGCTGCCTGTCCTGTGAAAGGAGTTAAAATCTCATTATGGTACACAATAAAAATATTTGCCACATTAGATTCTACTACATATCCGTTCTTATCTAAAATAATAGCCTCATCATAACCGTGTTTTGTTATCTCGGTATTAGCTAAAAAAGCATTAATATATGCTCCGCCGACTTTGGCTTTAGTAGGAATTGCATTATCCTCAAACTTTACCCAAGAACTAATCTTTAATTTAAGTGCCTTATTGTCAACGAAATTAGTCATACCCATTACATAAATAGCTAAATCAAACTCCATATTAGGATGTTTTCTAGGAGCAATTAGCATTTGATCACAGAAAATAAAAGGACGAAAATAAATATTTTGAGTAACCCTATTTGCATTAATTACTTTTGCAAAAATATCCTTAAAGTTTTCATAGCTAATATAATAATTAAAATCTAAGATTTTAGCTGCATTCATTAAACGCTCATGATGTTCTTTTAAACGAAATACTCTTATTTCTCCATCTATATAATAACCTCTCAGTCCTGCAAAAGCGAGAGTTCCGTATTGTAAACTATTAGATGCAATACTTACTACTGCCTTATCAAGGGGTACTACATTTTTATTAAAATATGCATAGGGCATAATATTACTTAAGTTCTTAACTTTAATTAATTCTTCTTGTTCAGACATAATTTATTCTCCATCTAAATTTAATTATTAATTACAAATAGTATTTCTTTAGTAGTATATAATTTTAATTTTCTGGCTAATTTATCAAAGATAAAGCCACTAATTAAAGGTATCATTACCATAAATAAAATTACGTATAAGATTGAAGAATTAACAGATAACCCTTCAGTCATGCCTGCTAAAGTTACAATACCAAAACCAGCTCCTAGTGTTGTATTTTCAATACCTATTATTGTACTAAATGCAGATATAAAAAATGCTAAGATCATACCGAAGAACGTAATTTTAGGAGATTTAATGATATTAGGCAACATCATTTTAGGACCACCGAAAATTAATAAGAATGATTTAAAAAATCCGTTAACCCCTACTGATGCAGCAAATAAATATAGAGTAATGCAAGAAATACCTATAGAGGCTGCACCAGCGGCAACCCCTGTAATACCAACAATATAAGCAGTTCCCACGCTGGAAAAAGGGCTACAAATAATCAGTGCAAAAGAAAGCCCCACCAAACCACCCATTAAGAATGGGTGCAATGATATTAAATAAATGATAAATTGTCCTAGATATATAGTTACTAATTCCAAATATTGATTAATATATAAGCCAATTGGAACTAAAATTAAAGCCAAAATGAAAACAGTAAATAGAATTTTATAAGTACTTAAAATTTTCTCTAAATATTTTACTAAAATTGTGCCGGTATAGCCTATAAAAATTGCTGTGAGGATATTTCCGGTTTTCATGCCAAAGGAGCTGGGTTCCTTTAAGAAAACTGCACCACTGGCAATTGTGCAAACTATAAATACTGCCATCATAGATATATAACTACATTCTTTTCTGTGGGCAATTCTAAGTCCTATCCCACCTGTAAAAACTGTTGCAGTAAGAGAGATTAAAAGTACTAGTATACTTGATGCATAAATAAACTTATTAACAAATAAGAAGAAAGCCATTGGAACAAAACACAATACAATCATTTCAGCTAAACTTTGTAAGATAATATCAAAATCTTTTTTAAGATTTTCCATATTAAATATATTTGGATAATTTTTTAAGTTTAATATAGCTAACATCATTGCCACCTTTTTATATAGAGTACTCTAAAAATATTATTGCTTTT
>NZ_DBKDTU010000062.1:0-983 GCF_055505085.1 Candidatus Hepatincolaceae symbiont of Strigamia maritima | reverse complement strand
GTACTATAGTATATATAAGTTATAAAATTATAGTTAGTAACATATTATAAGGAACTAATGTATGAAAATAATAAGCTTATTAAACAATAAGGGGGGTTGTGGTAAAACTACTACAACAATAAACTTGGCTTTCGGATTAAATAAATTAAATCAAAAAGTATCTGTTATTGATACCGATCCTCAAAAAAGCCTAACTGAAATAGCAAAAAATAATAATTATTTTCCGGTAAAATCAGTTCATATTGAAAATTGTGTTGAAGAATTTAAAAATATATTAAATGACAAAATAGACTATGTGTTAGTAGATACATACCCTAATACTGATTTAAGAATATTAGATTTGTTAGAGATAACTGACCTAAGTATTATCCCAATTCAGCCATCTATTTTAGATTTACATGCTAGCTTAAATACATTAAAAGCTATTAAAAAAATGAATAGCGACTATTGTATTTTGTTTAATGGGGTAAAAAGTATTAATGAATACAATAAGTGTAGTGATAGTTTTAATGAATATAAAAAACTATCACATTATATTGCTCATAGAGTTGTTTATTCAAAAGTTTTGCAAGAAGATAATATAAATATATTTGATAGCGATGATTTAAAAGCTAAAAAAGAAATACTTGATATAAGTAAAGAAGTATTACAGTTAACAAAATAAGGAGTGTATATGTCTGATAAACCTAATAAATTACTACAAAAACTTAATAAAAGTAATACGGATGTTCTTGATTATGCTATTAATCAATTAAATACATCTACAGAAAATAAAAATATATATACAAAAACAAAAACTTTTCCTCTGAAAATGCTTCCTACTGAATGGAAAGAATTAACAATTTATTGCTTACAAAATGATATAACAAAAGAAGTTTTTATTAAAAATGCTATTAAACAAGCTATGAGTAACAATAAATAAAATAAGTATTATTAATAATTATTGACATTATAAGTAATACCTAGTATTATTTAAGTATTAA
>NZ_DBKDTU010000061.1:0-362 GCF_055505085.1 Candidatus Hepatincolaceae symbiont of Strigamia maritima | reverse complement strand
CACAAAGTCATTCCTGGCAACCGCCCGAGCAACACCCTGGTGGTGGAGCGCATCAGCCCGCGGCGCCTTGGCGCTCTGGTGGCGCTGTACGAACACAAGGTCTTCGTGCAAAGCGTGATCTGGGGCATCAATGCCTTCGACCAGTGGGGCGTGGAGCTTGGCAAGGAACTTGCCACCGAACTTCTGCCGGTGGTTTCGGGTGAGGAGAGCAGCGACGGTCGCGACGCTTCCACACAAGGGCTTGTCGCGCATCTGCATGCGCGAAGGAAAGCTTGACGGTATTCTCTGCACAGCTAGAAATAAAGGAGAGCCGGGTTTGTAACCCGGCTCTCTTCATGAGAAATAAATGGGAAATGAAATGA
>NZ_DBKDTU010000060.1:0-2949 GCF_055505085.1 Candidatus Hepatincolaceae symbiont of Strigamia maritima | reverse complement strand
CATACGATATCGGTCTCGGCATTCCTGCTGAACCGCTCTTCCGATCTTACCAAAGGGATTGAGAATTTTTTCCCTTTATTTTTTGAGGAAACCTCATTATTAATTAATTATTGCAATAACCCCTTAATTCTTTCTCTTGATTCCCTAAGGAATGCACTGTATGAGTGTTTGCATCTCTATGAAGATGCTTATAAAACTAAACTTAGCAGTAATAAGATTTTTCAACAGGAGGTATATAATCCTTTAAAAAAAGAGGAGTTATTAGCTACGGAATCTGCAATTTCCAGAATCTTTGAAGAATATACTACGATAAGTTTTAGTTACCTAAACCCTCCTAATAATGAGCAAACACTTATTAATGTTGTTGCTAAAAAGTCTTTAACTTTATTTAATACACCCAGTGTTGAAAACAAAATAGAAATTTTTAAGAATTATCTTCTGAGCAAAGAAGCACATAATAAAATTACTATTATTGCTTATACTCACAAAGAGTTTTTTGAGTATATTCTAACCTATTTGGCAGAGCATAATATTAAAACTACTGCCCTTGAGCCTTCTAATATATCTAGCCTACAACCTAATTGTGTATATGTAATGCTTAATCCACATTATGAAGAAGGATTTTTATGCAGGGATATTATTTTAGTAACAGAGCAAGACCTACAACCGGAGAAGAAAGCTTTTTATATCCCTAAAAAATTTAATGCTATTTTAGCTCTTAAAAATTTAAATTCTTTATATGAAGGAGATTTAGTAGTTCATATTAACCATGGTATCGGTTGTTATAACGGGCTTACTACTCTGTACACTTTGGGTTTAGAGCATGATTTTTTAGAGATCCTCTACAGAGACGGAGATAAATTATATCTTCCTGTGGAAAATATAGATTTAATTAGCAGGTATTCAGCCTATGATGCAGAAATTACTCTGGATAAATTGGGTTCTACTTCTTGGGAATATAAAAAATCTAGGGTTGTTAATAAAATTAAAGATATTGCCTATGACTTGGTTAAAATTGCTACACAAAGAGAATTAAAAGCAGTACAACCACTACATAAAAATATTGAGGATTATGATAACTTTAGTAATAGCTTCCCTTATGTAGAAACTGAAGATCAACTCAAAGCTATTAGTGATATTACTAATGATTTATCCAGTGGTAGGGTTATGGATAGATTAGTTTGTGGAGATGTAGGGTTTGGGAAAACCGAAGTAGCTCTACGGGCGGTTTTTTTAGCAGTAAGTGAAGGATTTCAGGTAGCAGTAATTACTCCTACCACACTTTTATGCAAACAACATTTTAAGAATTTCTTAACTAGGTTTAAAGATTTTGCTTACAATATAGAACAATTATCAAGATTTGTATCTAGTAGCGCTAAAAAACAAATTAAAGAAGATTTAGCAACCGGTAAAATTGATATTATTATCGGAACTCATGCTCTATTAAGCCGTGATATTAAATTTAAGAATCTAAAATTAATTGTGATTGATGAAGAACAAAATTTTGGGGTTATCCATAAAGAAAAACTCAAAAGTCTAAAAGAGAATGTTCATGTATTAACCCTGAGTGCCACCCCAATTCCCAGAACCATGCAATTAGCCTTAACAGGAATAAAAGACTTAAGTTTAATCACCACTCCTCCTGTGGATAAACGGTCCATCTACACCTATACCATGCCTTTAGATTTAATGGTGGTTAAAGATGCAATTTTACGTGAAATAAAAAGAGGAGGACAAATTTTTTATGTCTGCCCTAGAATAAAGGATTTAGAAGATTTAAAAGAACAAATAGATACTCTGGGTATAAAAGTCAGTTATATTAGTGCTCACGGACAAATGAGTACAGAAATGTTAGAAAATAATATGGATTATTTTCTAAATAAAAAATATGATATTTTATTATCCACCCATATTATTGAGTCCGGCTTGGATTTATCTAATGTTAATACTATTATTATTTATAAAGCAGATAGATTTGGTTTAGCACAATTATATCAGTTAAGAGGTAGGGTCGGTAGAGCAAATGTTCAGGCTTTTGCTTACTTAATTTATGAAAATACTAAACAACTAAGTGCTTCTGCCCAAAAGAGATTAGAGATTCTACAAAGTCTAGATTATTTAGGAGCAAGTTTTGCCCTTGCCAGTTATGATTTAGACATTAGGGGAGCTGGGAATATTTTAGGAGAAGAACAGTCTGGGCATATCAAAGAAATTGGAGTTGGACTTTATCAAAGATTATTAGAGCAAGAAATTATTCATACTAAAAGCAAAAATAGTCCAGAGGAAGTAGATTATGATTATTTAACCCTTAGTCCTACCATTAATATTAAATTACCGGTTTTAATTCCTACTAAATATATTGCTGATATTGAATTACGCATGGAAATGTACCAAAAAATAGGATCTCTAAACAAGTTAGATGAAATATCCTTATGCAAAGAGGAGATGTTAGATAGATTTGGTAAACTTCCACAGGAAGTAGAGAATCTGCTAATTACTATTAAATTAAAAATTATGGCAATCAAAGCTGGGGTAGAAAAATTAATTCTAGGACAAAAAGGCTTAGTATTGGTATTCTTTAATAATAAATTTTCTAATCTTGCAGAACTTTTAAATTTTGTAGCCAAAAATCAAGGCTTAGTAAAACTTAAACCAGATGGTTCTTTATTAATAATAGCAAATATGGCAGAAGTTACTGAGCAGGTAGCTAAATGTTTACAAATCCTAGATATTTTACAAAGAATGCTCTCCCCCCTTGATACAGCTACTCCCAGAAAGACTTCTACAAGTCAAGAGTTTATTGCTTAAAACTTATTTTACCGTTTAAATTTTTATTTTGCAGAAAAACTAATAAAAAATGGTATCAATAATATTTGCAACTAGCTTTTTAAATTAATTCTAACTATACTATATTAAAAAAATAGTATTATTTTTTAATATTTATATGTA
>NZ_DBKDTU010000059.1:0-3013 GCF_055505085.1 Candidatus Hepatincolaceae symbiont of Strigamia maritima | reverse complement strand
ATACCAAAAAAAAAGTAGTTTGAGAAACTAAAAGGAACAAAATGCAAATACATGAGATTAAATATTTACTAGGACAGAAGGGAATTAAGTTTATTGATATAGACAAGCAATTTTCTTTGAGAGAAGGAACTACAAGGCTTGCTGTATCAAAGCCTTTTAAAGCTATTAGAAAAACTAGCATTCTGTTTGAACAGGATGTTTATGTTAATAAAATTTTAATAGTTTCTGTGTTAGTACTAGTAATACATTGAATACACATTTTAAAGCTAGTAAAATAGTATCAAAAGTATTACATAAGTTCAACATTTTGAAAGAAGAAGGAGAATAGATTTAATGAATTTAAATATTGTAGAGGCTTTTTTACATGCTAATATTTTTGTAAAAATTATTCTAGCTATTTTGCTGATATTTTCGGTATATTCGTGGACTTTAATTTTTATTAAGACTAGTACTTTTAGGAAAAAATATAAGTTATATAACCAGTTTCACAATATTCTGAAAAAAGGTACTAAGGCACAGCTTTATCTTGTGGAAAATAACCCTTATTTAGATATTTTTAATTTTTTAGAAAAAAATCAACCTAAGCTTTTACAAAATGAAAATATTAATTTTGTTATTAGAGATAAAGTAGACGTTTTTATTAAAGAAACTAATGAAGAATTAGAGAATAAACTAGGTCATTTAGCTATTATCGGGAATATGTCACCTTTCGTAGGCTTACTTGGTACTGTGATCGGTATAATTAATTCTTTTAATGCTATCGGAAGTAGTGCTTCTGTATCCTTAGCCATAATCGGTCCTGGTATTGCAGAAGCTTTATATGCCACAGCATTTGGTTTATTTGTAGCGATCCCAGCAGCATTATTTTATAACTATTTTGTGGGTAAAATAGAAACTTATGAACAAAATCAAAACTTATTAATTAAGAAAATTATTTTTTCCCTAATTGAAAATAATAGCACTAATACTGAGGTAATACAAAGTGATGATCAGTAATAAACGTCGTAGAAAATTACTCTCAGAGATTAATGTTACTCCGTTTGTGGATGTAGTATTAGTTCTATTAATTATTTTTATGATTACAGCTCCGTTCTTAAATTCTATTGATGTCAATCTTCCTGAGGTTACCTCATCCCCCTTAGATCTTAAAGAAGATAAACCCGTAGTAATTACTATTAATTCTAAAGGGCAGATATATCTTGATGATACTCCTATTAATTCTAAAGCATTAGATAATGCTCTAACTAAATATAAAAATAAGGAAACTCAGATTTTTATTAAGGGAGATAAAAAAGCTACTTATCAGGATATTATGACTGTAATGTCCGTAGTGGCACAAAAAGGTTTTAAAAATATTTCTCTTATTACAGAAAATCAGCTATGAGGTATGTATATTAAATATTTTATATTTTCTATAGGGATACATTTAATTTTTTTATTACTTTATACTCTTGATTTGCCTATTTCTAAAAAAATTATCTTTAAGCCTATCCAAGTAACAGTAGTCAGGCAACATGCAAATGCTCAGAAGACATCAGTATTACCTAATCCTAATTCAGAGCAGATTGTAGAAGATGTCCCTGTGACAACTCCTGTGCCTGTTCCTCAATCTATACCAGAATTTCCTCTTAATAATGTTCCTAAAAGCTCTGTAATAGATGATTTAATAAAAACACATCAAATAGAGTCCCAAAACCATACTATACCAAATACCCTAAACAAGGAGGAGATAAAACCTGAAAATACACAAATTCCCCAAATGACCGAAGAATTAAACTTAGAACCCCAAAAGAATGAGTCCCAGAAAATAGAACCTAAAGTAGAAGATGATACAAAATTAAAACCTAAAGATAATGATTTAGAAAAATCATTAGATCGAATAGTACAAAAGCAAGAAAAAGATAATTTTCTAAATAGTTTAGGATTAAATGAAAATAGAAGGATTGAGAAAAAACAAGAGCTGACTGAACAAGTTTTAAGTAAATTTCAAGCCTCAGTTTTAAACAAACAGCTCTCAAAATGCTGGTTTTCTCAAGGAGGGTATGATATTAATGAAGATCTTACTGTTAGATTAAAATTAACTATGAATAAAGATGCCAGTATCCAGCACATAGAAGTATTGGAGTTAGAGCAATATAATAATTCTTCTAAAAGAAAAGTAATCTTAAATCAAGTATTACGAGCTTTAAAAAATCCGGAATGTAACCCATTACTTATACCGAAAGAAGATTATTATAAATGGCGAATAATTTACATAACCTTTAAACCGGAGAGGAATTTTTAATGAGTGTTATCAAATTGACCCATATACTGTTTTTAGTAAATATCAACTTAAAGATGGTAGGGTTAACTGTAGTTGGATTACTGTTAAGTCTACAAATGAGTAAGTCTTACTTAAATGTAGACATTACTACTATGAATCTTAATCCTATACCAATAGTTTTAGTCGGATTTCAGGGAGAATCGGAGTTTGCTGAATATGCAAAAGTAATTACTGAGGTTATTGAGCAAGATCTAAAAAAATCTGGGATTTTTGCATTATATAAAGATCCTAATATATTTACTTATGATTTTAATAAACATATTTTAGATTCTCAAGCTTTTAATTACAGTGGCTTCTCAGGGGTAATAATTGGTAGGGTAACCTCAGGTAAAGGGAAGAAATATCAGGTTGAATTTGTGATCTGGGATTTATATAATATCAAGATTCTAGCAGCTTATGGCTATAATATATCTAAGAAAAATCTAATAGATAATATTTATAAAGTAGCTCATGATATTTCTAATGAGATTTATTTTAATTTTGTTGGAGAAACCGGATATTTTAATTCGCAAATTGCCTATGTGTGTAATAACAGTTTAATTGTTAATGATTTAGACGGGAGAAACAAACAACAACTCACTAATGGAAAATATAGGGTTTTATCACCGCGATTCTCTTTAGATAGTAGATACTTAGCTTATATTTCATTTCAGGAAAAAGATCGGAAGAGCGTCGTGTAGGGAAAGAGGG
>NZ_DBKDTU010000058.1:0-3035 GCF_055505085.1 Candidatus Hepatincolaceae symbiont of Strigamia maritima | reverse complement strand
TACAATTAAATTAGTATTTTTAGATAATAATAAATTAACAAGCCGAGCTTTATTACTACCTTGTTGCTCTTTTTGAAAAATTAAAGGCTTGGATACAGTAGTTAGTGCTGTTTCAGATGCCGATAAAAAAGCTGAAATAATAAGTAGAATTATAATACTAATAACAGATAATAACATGTAATCTAGTCCCAATATGCATGTAGAAAATTTAAGAGATCCTTTTTATTAACATTTTGTTGTAAAAAAGCCTCACCTATACCTGTAACTAAGACTAAATTAATACTAGCATTAGTATTTTTTTTATCTAAAAGCATTTGGGTTAGAAATTCTTCAGGGGAGAATTTCTTCGTAATTTTTTGAGTAACCTCTTTTAAGGTTCTAAAACCTTGTTTTTTAAGGTGTTTATCTACTAATACAATGTCAGTGTGAGGGCATAATTTTAAGTATAAAGAAAAATGAAAAGCCATAGATAGTCCTATGGCTACGGCTTCTCCGTGTAATAAATTTTGATTATAATTATTAAAAGCCTCAAGAGCATGGGCAAAGGAATGTCCTAGGTTGAGTAAAGCTCTGATGTTTTTTTGCTCAGTCTCATCTTGTTCTACAATTAAGGCTTTAGTAGAACAGGATTTTTCAATAATATAAGTAAGATAAGCTAAATTCTCATGATAATCTAAAAAATTATTCTTATTTAAAAAAGTAAAAAAATCAACATTATTAATCAAAGCATACTTCAATACCTCGGCATAACCGGCTAATTTTTCTCTTAATTTTAAGGTTGTTAAGAGGGTTGGGTCAACTATCACTGCTAGGGGTTGATAAATTGTACCGATTAAATTTTTAGCAGTATGATAGTTTAAAGCATTCTTGCCTCCTATGGCACTATCTACCTGTGCTAGTAGAGTTGTGGGAATATGAATAAAATCTATACCCCTTAATAAAATAGAAGCACAAAATCCTGCAATATCACCCAAAACTCCTCCTCCTACGGCAATGAGTAAGGTATTTTTACTAATTCTTTTATTAAGAATTTTTTCTATAAGAGCTTGAGCGGTTTGCCAATTCTTTTTTAGTTCGCTAACTTCTAAATAAATAAGAGTTGTGGTTATATCAGGGAATATTTGGTATAGTAAGTTTTGCAAAGGAATCACAGCTATGCTCTCTACATTTTTATCACCTATAATAATAATATCTCTTCCGGTACAGAATTTAGTAAGTACTTCTGTTATATATATTGAATAAAGAGGTTGCCCGATATAAATAGGATAACTTGGCAGTAGATTAACTGTAATAATATTCTGGGTTAGCATTGAGAGTTTTGTTCTTTAGTTGAGGGGTTTGATATTTTTAAAATATTAAGGATTTTATTAGAAGTTTCAATGATAGATTCATTCTCTAAGGTTATACTATAGTGTGCCTTGGCGTAGTTATTCTTTCTACTACTAAATAAATTAAGGATGGTAGTAGTAAGGGAAATACTGCTTGTATTACTAAAGAGAGGTCTTAGGGTGCTACTGTTTAATCTGTTGTGAATAATAGCTAAATTAGTGTTTAACCAGACAACAATGCCTTTAGTTAAGCATAACTCTTGAATTAAAGGGTTAATAAAACTACCACCTCCTAAGCTTAATACAAAATTATTTTTATTACTATGAAAGATTTCTTGTATAGCAATAAGTTCATATTCTCTAAATTTAGCTTCTCCTTCTTCTTGAAAGATTTGTGGAATAGTTTTCTTTAATTTTTGAGTAAGATAAATATCAGAGTCTAAGAATTTGAATCCTAATAAATTAGCAAGATAAAATCCAGTTGAGGATTTTGAGGCACAGGGCATACCAGTTAATATTAATATGTTATTCATATCTAGAGTATATAATAAAATTAATCAGTAATAAATAGACATTTTATAGAAAGAATATATAATTTATTATAAAAATAATGAAAAAGCTAGAATGATAACCTTATATGTATTACTATAAAAAGAAACCGATTAAAAAAATTCTGCTAATAATGCTAGGAAGTATAGTGCTATTCTGGATAATATTAGCTTATCACCGTATTACTATTGTCCCAACCATAGTGGAAGAAACTATACTTATAAATCATGAAAACTCCTGAACTTCCTAATAGTTTAAAATTATTTTTAGATTTCTTAGAAGTAGAAAAAGGGCTAGCTACTAATAGTATTTCAAGTTATACTAAAGATTTAGAGCATTTTAATGCTTTTTTATCAAGAAAAAAACCTATTAAGCAGTTAGATAATGCTACTAATAAGGATATAAAATCTTATATTCTAATGCTAAATAACGGCGGATTTAGTGCAGCTACCCAATCTAGAAGAATTTCAAGTCTTAAGCAATTTTATCTATTTTTATTCTCAGAGAATCTAATTCAGATTAACCCTATGCAGAATATTGAAAATCCAAAAACTGTCAAAAATTTACCTAATTTTCTTAGTATAGAAGAAATAACATTATTATTAAGTACGGCTTATAAAGAAGAGAATCCTAGAATTTATACTATGCTGGAAATACTCTATGCTACGGGTGTCAGGGTAACAGAATTGGTGTCTTTAAAGGTTTCTGATTTAATAGAAGAACGCAACTTTATACTAGTAATAGGTAAAGGTAATAAAGAGCGGATAATACCTCTTACTAATATTGCTAAACTTGCACTTAATACTTGGCTAAAAGTAAGAGCAAAACTCTATGAGCATAATTATGACGCAACAGAATACTTATTTCCCAGTAACTCTGTAACAGGATATATTACTAGAGAAAGATTTGCTCAATCCTTAAAAGAGATTGCTGTAAAAGCAGGGATTTTACAGCAAAGAATATCCCCGCACGTAATTAGACATTCTTTTGCTTCTCATATGTTAAATAACGGAGCTGATTTAAAAAGTATTCAAGCTATTTTAGGGCATTCAGATATTTTAACTACGGAGATTTATACCCATATTTTAGATAAAAGATTAAGAGAAATTATTACAACTAAGCATCCCCTAAGTCTTAGAAAAAATTTAAACTAAATAT
>NZ_DBKDTU010000057.1:0-12880 GCF_055505085.1 Candidatus Hepatincolaceae symbiont of Strigamia maritima | reverse complement strand
AAGGAATAAATTTTGAAGCTCCTATATTATTTTCCCGAGAGTTTTTCAAAGACAATTCAAAGAATAATTTATTATTCTCTATACCGTATATTTCTATATTGTTCACCCTTACTGCTAAACATAATGCTGAGGTTCCTACACCTGATCCTAATTCTAAAATCTTATCACGTTTTTTAGCATTAATTATAGATGCTAAAAGCACAGTATCAACACCAGCTCTAAAACCTACTTTAGGCTGACTAATCACTAATTTTCCTGATAAAAAGCTATCTCTGGATATTTCTATATCATACACACTAAGAATAAATTACTACATTAATTTTATAAATGCTATTATACTACAATTATAAAAATTAGGATTATATAACTTATTAAAAAATTATGAAAAAAAACTTCAAAAAATCTTTACAAAATGTAACAGAATTAGTAAAAGAAGATTTACTGTCTGTAAACAACTTAATTTTACAAAAAATGCATAGTGATATAGATTTAATTCCTAAATTAGCCAGCCATATTATTAATTCAGGTGGAAAAAGAATACGTCCTTTACTTACCTTAACTACTGCTAAGATGTTAGGTTATAACGGAGTTAGGCATGTCATATTAGCAGCTTGTGTTGAATTTATACATACTGCTACTTTGTTACATGATGATGTAGTAGATGAGAGTGATACTAGGAGGGGGTTAGTTACTTCCAATCAAATTTGGGGGAATAAAGCTAGTGTTTTAGTAGGAGACTTCTTATTTTCTAGAGCCTTTGAACTTATGGTGCAAGATGGCTCTTTAAAAGTATTAGAAGTTTTATCTACTGCCTCTTCTACTATAGCCCAAGGAGAAATTATGCAAATGCTTACAGCTAATAATTTAGATACTTCTCAAGAGCAATATCTTAAAGTTATTTTTGCTAAAACGGCTTGTTTATTTAGTGCTGCGACTACCATATCTGGAGTTATAACTAATCAATCTGAAAAAATTATTAAATCTTTAGAAAATTTTGGTATTAATTTAGGGATTGCCTTTCAAATAATTGATGATATTCTTGATTATTCTGCTAAACAAGAAATTTTAGGTAAAACCATAGGTAATGATTTTAAAGAAGGAAAAATTACTTTACCGGTTATTCTCTGTTTTAATAAGGCAACTAAATCGGAAAAAGCTTTTATGCAACGTACTTTGGTAAATCAAGAGCAACTTCCTAATGATTTTATAGGAGCTCTTAGCATCATGAATAAATACCACATTCTAGAAGAAACTAGTAGGATCGCTGCAGATTATGCAAATTTAGCTATTAACGCAATAGATACTTTCCCAAATTCTCCAATAAAATCTGCTCTTATAGACTTGGCTATGGATTCAATAGAAAGAACCCATTAGACAGAATGTATTACCAAGAAAGCACACTGTAAGAATACAATAGTTTTTTGTATTAACTACGAATTGCTGAACTGCCTACCCTTTATATCTTATGGTAAGTTTTAACACCAACATTATAACCCAATACTATCAGCTAAGAAAATATTTCTCCTTAATAATTCTAAGATCTCACAACCCTAAGCATTATCTACCTAAAGGTATTCTTATAGGAAAGTTGTAAACACCCTCTTTTATATCATCATACCAGCTCTTACTCTCAAACTCCCTGATTTACATATATTCATATACATCATACCTTGAAAATACCTCCTTGCAATAAATGATAAGTAAAGCTTAACATTACACTATGTTTTCTAAAAATCTAAACTCAGAACCTCCCAGATATAATAGGAATAATCCTAAGATATTGGATTATGAACTATAATATCATCTACCTCACAAGTCCCTACTGAATAATTACTATAACCTATAACAACCTTAAGAAAATGAATATATTGCTCTAAAATCGGATATTTTCCTACTATACTAAGTAAAAGTTTCCTAAAGGTTTTTTGATATAAGTTGCTTTGAGAGAAAGTTTCTCCTTTTTCTCAAGCCCCTTATATAATCTCCACTTTAATGGATATATGGTTACCAAAATCATATACCATAAAGATATTAAATTAAGGTAACTATATACAACTTTACACTAAATTAATTTGACTTAAATAAGATTATCTTTACCATCATTATCTTCAAAATACAAATTAGTTCCTAATTTAGCGTGCCACCCAACCTAGTTACCAACTCTTAAATAAAAATCTGCTTTTACTAAATTACTAAAAGCTACCTTATCAAGCTTGGTATAATATATTTCTTCACTGGTTACTTAAAAGATTAGTCATAGAATTTACGAATTAGTAATTACAAATTCGTTTAGATATAGAATTATGTTAAGTTCTACTTAGCAGTAAAACTGGTAGTAATATTATTGGGAGTTTCTTCAGATTGTTTTTAACCGCCAAAAATTTTAGTTTCATAGTTAGTAAAATTCTTTGAGGTTAGAATCAGGTACTCTGCTTTAGATGCTATTGCATCATTATTCTACTCAATAATATTTTCTGCTGTTTTCTCTTCATTTTCGTTAAGGGTACTTAAAAATGGCATTTCTTTATTAAGTTTGGTATCTACTTCTGAGTGATCATCTTCACTATTTTCAACTGCTAGTAAATCTTTACTAATTTTATTAATTTTTTCTTTTAAAATTTCTTTTTCTCTATATGATTGATATTTTTCATATATATAATCTGATTGATCTCTAGTAGGTAACAACGGACCGAATAAAGGAGGAATTCTACTATTAATTTTAGACTTCACAATTGCTTTAGCTATATTTTTCTCCTGTTCAGATGTACTTTTATTATTAAGAATAGATTGCGGATAATCAATAATTCCAATATGATATATAAAATTATTATTCTTTTGGGTGCTAAACAAGATATCATTCATATTAAACTTCAACATATCTTTGGTGATTAAACTACCTTTAATAATATCATAATCTTCTACAAAAGATCTCATTACTTTTACAACATTTTCTTTT
Organism: Candidatus Hepatincolaceae symbiont of Strigamia maritima; assembly: GCF_055505085.1. Taxonomy (NCBI): domain Bacteria; kingdom Pseudomonadati; phylum Pseudomonadota; class Alphaproteobacteria; order Rhodospirillales; family Candidatus Hepatincolaceae; species Candidatus Hepatincolaceae symbiont of Strigamia maritima. The sequence goes on along the minus strand of NZ_DBKDTU010000057.1, from coordinate 9,924 downwards.
TTAGCATATCTACTAGCTGCTAAAACATAACGAATGCCTATACCTTTAAGTTTTAAATGCCCTAAAAAAATATCTCTTTGAATTTTCTTTATATCATTATTATTCTCATCATTCTGCAATCTTTTTAAAAAAATATTAAATTTATCACCTTTTATTTTCTCAGATCTTCTAAAAGTATTATCATTCTGTTTAAGATTATGACTAACATATTTATCATCGTATTCTGCCATTTCCTTTAACGGTTCTCCAGTTTTACCTAATGCTAACTTAGAATAGTTAATTAACATAGACATAGGATAATAATTCACCATATCTAAAGTAGAAAAAGCATTATTAACTTTTTGTAAATTATCTATAGCAGCATCAGTTATTGTAAGGGGATATATTTTTTGACCACACTTTGAGAACATATCATCAACATCTTTTGACAACTCATGACTTGAAAAAATTATTAAATCTATTTGAGATAAATCACAAATATCAAGATTTTTCTTATATTGTGCATAATTAATTACTTTAAATGCAGGGAACCAAGAATTAGCTTTGATCAGTTCATCAAAAAATATTTGTGCCTGTTCATTTATAGCCATAATCTTAATTTTTCTTTTCTGCTGAATGAGTTGATCTATGTTAGTAAAATTATCTTCTGTATTTTTAACAGGAGCTACCATGAATAAATATTCACCGTTTAAAAACATTACTAAATCTAAAGTAGAAAATTTTTTAGTAGCAGGAGTATCCTGTCCTTTCTGATGCAATTCTAATAAATCTGCCCTAGTTACTACAAAATCTGCATTAATACCAAGTTCTTTGTATACTTCAGAATATTTACCTTTTCTAAGATATTTAGCTGCATTTTCAGGATTAGGTATAGGTAAGACAATACAACTTAAGTCAATATATCCTTTTTTAGCATTAACCTGCCTACAAACTTCAGAACCGTAACTATAAGTAATATTATTTACAGCACCGGCTAATATAAAAATAGGATTCTTAAAGATAGAATCTTGAATATCCGTAGCGTCACTTTTGTTTTCTAATCTGATAGCATTTAAAATATCTTGGTATTCTTTGCTAGTATATTCGTAATTTTTATCAATTTCTATTCTATTTTGAATTTTATTAAGATCAGAATTTTTTAGAGATAGTGGTTTATCAGTTTGTTCAGCCCAATCAATTTCTTCTGCTGTGGTGGACTCTTCTGATTGTATTGGACTTTCAGGCATAACAGAAGCTGGTTTTGCAACAGGTTCATCTACAATTACAGGAGTTGCTCTACGGGTTCTGCCTCTACTTCTGGGTTGTGATTTAGTAACTGTTTTTATTTTAGCAGTACTATCTACAATAGGCTTTGTTGAAGAATTTTCTGTTACTTCTTCTGCTTTAACATTTTTTACTAAAATAAAAAGACTTATAATAATAACTAATAAAACATTTTTTTTTAAAGACATATACTTCCTTATCATAAACTTATCTTTAATCTTCCAATGCATAGCTAATATCACTAAATTAACTACATAGAAATACTGACTGATTCTAAAATAATATTTTCATTATAACAACATTTTAATTGTATAACTACCAAATTTTTATTATATTTAAAGTGTTTCTAGTAAAATTAAAAAAGGATTATAGCTAAAGTGTCACTAGATTTAGATAAATATATAGCCAGAGTGCCTAATTTCCCTAAAAAAGGAATTTTATTTTATGATATCTCTCCTCTACTTGCTAATGCAGATGCGTGGACTGAGGCAATTAATAAACTCTCAGTAGCAATAACAATTATGAACCCTGATATACTAGTTGGTATAGAATCAAGAGGTTTCTTATTTAGTTCTGCTTTGGCTATTAAAATGAATTTGGGCTTTGCCATGATTAGAAAAAAGGGGAAATTACCAGGAAACGTTACTTCTCTGAGTTATAACTTAGAATACGGTACTGATACTTTAGAAATTAAGGACGAACTAATTAAAAAAGGGCAAAGAATAGTCATAGTAGATGATTTACTTGCAACCGGCGGTACAGTTAATGCTTCTGTAGAATTGTTGAATAAGTTAGAAGTTAATGTAGTAGGTGCAACTTTTTTTATAGAACTTTTAGCCTTAGGAGGTAGAACAAAAATTGCAAAACTCCCTAATATTACTACTATCTTAGCTTATTAAATTAACCTATAAATATTCTAAATTCTATTATTAATTTGTTTATCAAGATTTTATTTGGTTTTATTTTTTATTTTCTATCTTAGGTTCTTTTTCCATTTAAATAATTGAGTAATTATGTTATTTATTTAGTAAGTTTTAATAAGAACCTATACAGGAGTTAGGAAGATGAATAAGGAAGAGTTAGTAAGTGCTACTTTGGCTAATGGAGATGATTTTAATTTATTGGGCTTTGGTACTTTTTCTACTCTTAAGAGAGCCACCAATACCGGGCTTAATCCTCAAACCGGTGAATCTTTAAAGATTGCTACTAGAATTCAACCTAAGTTTAAAGCAGAAAAAGCTCTTAAAGAGGCTGTTAATGAAATATAATAATATTGCTCTAATTTTAGAAAAGGCAGGCATTACACGTGAAGAGTTAAAAGCCGGTATTGATAAATTAAAAACTTCACCTTTATTAGAGTTTGAACCTACTACTTTACAAATATTAGCTCAAGATAATGAAAAATTTAAAGTTTTAAGTAAATTTATGAATAAACACCCTGAGTTTTCTGATTATAAAGAAGCTATAAGAAAGAGTTTAGGAGAACCTTTAAAAAAAGGCAATGAAGAATTTAAAAAAGTAGGTGTAATTCCCTCAGGAGAAAGTATAAAAAAGATTGTAAATAAGAAAATAGGGGAGTTTAAAGCTAAGAAACAAGAGTTAGGAAAACAATACGACGCTTTAGCTAATATTAGCATTGATAACAATCTAAAGGATGAAATATATTAAGAATATTGATAAGATTATAAAAGATCAAAACTTAGAAGATATCCCTTTAGGCAGAAATTTATCTAACGTTCAAAAACAAGTAGCAAATCCTAATGCTACTACCGTTGCACATCTAAAATTTATTAGAGACGATATTAACTCTGATATAGATTGGCAAAAAATGAATGGGCAAACAGAAGATCAAGTTAAGATGGGTTTAAGAAAAATTATTGATGATGTTATTAAGAAATTTAACCCCTCTGTTGATGAGGCATATCAGCAGATAATTAAAGAAGAGGAACAGGCTTTAGGCAAGATTGGAAGAAGGATTACTAAGGAACATGAGGGCGTAGATCTTGTTAGTGAAGATGCTACTTTAAAAACTATAGTAAAATTAGAGGATACTGAGGAGGTTAAAAGAATGGCAAAAATTATTCAAGAAGATCCTATAGCTTATAGTGGTGTAAAAGAATCAATTTTTAACTTGTTGGAGGGCAACAATAGGATAAAAATTAATACTCAAACATTTAGAAATTTAAACATACTTCTAAAAAAAGAAGATATGCAAAGAATTAAATTCCTTAATCAGGCGCAAAAAGATCTTAAAGATCCAGGAAAGGGAATGGCAAAATCTACTTCAGACCAACTGGAAAACATAATTAAAAAAAGTTCTCAAGAAAAAGTAAGGCACTTTTTTGCAAGTAAATTTGGTGGTAAAGTTACTTCAAAAAAAGAAAAACAACTTGAAAACTTTGCAATTAATCCGGAGTCTGCAGCAAAGACATTAGAAGATATTGTTAATAACGCTAATAACAACAAACTGAAATTTATACTAATGGGAGTAGCTGATGCACTATTAACTTTATTAGGTTGGTTAATCGTCGTTCTAGCAATATTTGTGGGCTTCTGGCATATTATGAAAACAATTATATGGCTATATATGAAATTTTAGCAAGCTTTTCAAAAATACTCTACCCTAGCTTTTTAGCATTATATTGCTAGGTTGCTGAGGGGTGTAGTTAGTAACAAATTAGTTTCTACAGAGGGAATATTTCTGATAAGAAATTCTAAACCAGCCGGTAGGAGAGCTGTTTCTCCCCTTTTTAGGATTAAATTTTCCATTAAATTCTCGCACTTAATAGTAATTTCTAAATCAGCACTAATTACATTTAAGATTTCACAATACTGCTTAGAAGTTTTATATTGTAATGGTTGTTTAATTGTATAAATTGTGCTTTTAAAATAAGGGTTATTATTAATTAAGGTTTGCGGAGTATTAAGTACAGTTTGCTTGGTCTTTAGCTCAACTACAGGATTATTTTCTATACAGATTTTACTCTCTCTTATATGTAAATCTCTGAGATTCCCCTTATTATCTTTTCTATTATAATCATATATTCTATAGGTAGTATCACTATTTTGCTGAATTTCTAACATTAAGTTACCTCCACCGATGGCATGCACTGTTCCTGCCTTAATAAAGAAGGCAGAATCTTTAGAAGTTGGGAACTTATTTAAATATTTTTCTATATTTTGATTCTGAATATTCTTAATAAATTCTTCCTTAGAAGTTTGTGAATTTAAGCCTGCTAAGATATAAGACTCTGGTTCATTATCTAGAATATACCACATTTCATTTTTAGGTTGAGGGTTATTAGGATGAGAATTGTAGAGTTTTCCTTTAGCATGTTGGAAATTTGTAGGTAGAGATTTCGTAGTTAGAAGATTTTTAAATTTATAATCTTTAGGTTGTTCTTCAGTGGATTGAAAATTTCTAGATTTAAGGCTGTTAGATTTTAAGTTGTTAGAGAATAGATCGATAGGTTGTTGTGCGATTGCTAATTTTTGCAAAGCTTTAATATCTTTTAAATCCGGGTGTAGCTGAATTGAAAGAACTTCCTTAGCATCAAGAATTTTAACTAATAAGGGAAATGGCTTTTTAGGATCAAGCTTAGTACCAATTAAACTGTGCCCAAATAAATCTAGAAGTTCTCTAATAGTTTTACCCTGAAATTCTCCGTTTGCAACTACACTTATTGCTTCTTTCTGCTCTGATATTTCCCAAGATTCACCTATTTGCAAAGTGGGATCTTTAATGTCTTTACGCCCTAATTTTTTAAAAAGTTTGTTCCCACCCCAAATTCTTTCCATATAAATAGGAATAAATTTTAAAGGGTATAATTTTTTAGATGTTTTTAGCATTTTATCCGATTGTTCCTTAAATATTTGCAATTTATATAGGTCTATTCACAAAGATCTTGCTATTATTTTATAACTTTTCTATCCTACAACAATTTTATTCTTTTTTAACAAATTAACCAAGATCGCAGTTACTAATACACCTATAATAATTGCAGCTATAAACATTAATTTACCATCAACTACTGGTAATACTATCGGCCCTCCGTGGGGAGCATAATCTTTTACTGCAAAAAAACCAGCAATTGTTGCCCCAACACCAGAACCAAGCATAATTGCCGGAATTACTCTAAAAGGGTCTAATGCCGCAAAAGGGATAGCCCCTTCGGTAATTCCAATTAACCCCATAGCAAAGGCTGCTTTACCGGCTTGTTTTTCATCAGTTGAATATTTTTTAGGAGCAATTACAGTAGCAAGTGCTAACCCTAAAGGAGGTATACATGCTGCTACGGCCACTGCTCCCATAACTTCTGGAACTCCTGCGGAAATTAAGGAAGCTCCAAATAGAAATGCTACCTTATTAATAGGTCCGCCCATATCTGCTGCCATCATTAAGCCTAATACAAAGAATAAAACCAAAGATCCGGTTTTCATATTTTGTAGAAAATCCGTTAAAGCTTTCATTACAAAAGCTATAGGGCTTCCTACTACAAACATAAATAAAGCTATTAGAGTAATAGAAATAATAGGGATTATTAAAACCGGTACTATGGTTTGAATAGTTTTATGAAAAGAAATTTTTACTATCCACTTTACTGTATATCCGGCAAAGAATCCTGCTAAAATACCACCTAAAAATCCTGCTCCCACACTACTTGCTAAACTTCCCCCAATTACCCCTGATAATAACGCTGGCTTCCCACCGACAGAAAAAGCAATATAACCTGCTAAGATTGGTACCATGAAAGAAAAAGAAAGTACACCTAGGTCAAAAATTTGCTTATAAAAGGGGTGCGTTATTACTGCTCCTTGGTTAGGGGTTATACCTGATAGAGCAATTGCCAAAGCAATTAATACCCCTCCTGCTACTACAAATGGTATCATAAAGGAAACCCCGCTTAGGAGATGTTTATAAAAACCAGCTTTTTCTTTGAAAACTTCCTCCCCTACAATATTATTATCAGTGTAATGCTTTTTAGGTTTAGCTTGAATAGCCTTAGTAATTATTTCCTGAGTTTTACTAATAGCAATTGAGGGAGATACTTTAATAATAGGTTTATTACTAAAGGGTGTCTCATCAATATCAATATCAGAGGCTATAATTACTGCTTTTGCTTGGTTAATATCTTTTTTAGTTAAGGTATTTTGTAAACCAATAGAACCATTGGTTTGTACTTTAATTTTTAAACCCATTTTAAGGGCAGTTTTCTCTAAATATTCAGCAGCCCAGTAGGTATGAGCTATACCAACTGTACAGGCTGTAATTGCTACTAAGTCTAATGCTAACGTCTCTAATTTGTTCCCCTCATCATCTCCTTCTGATAATACTACTTCAGTATTTATCTTATTATAATTAGTAAAAAGTGCTATTACTTCTTGTTTATTAGTAGTTTGCTGTAGAGCTAAACAAAAATCCTGTTCTGCTAAAAATCTAGCCAAACTAGAAATAATCTCTAAATGTTCATTGCTTGAGTGTTCTGGCACTCCAATCATGAAGAAAATCTTTGTAGTATTACCATTAGAAACCACCCCGTTTTTAGAAATACCTAAAGCAATAGAGGTTTTATTTACATATTTACTTTTAGCATGAGGAATTGCTATATTATTCTCCATAAAAGTAGAAGCTATTTCCTCTCTTGCTAAAACATCTTTTAAAAAGTTATCTTTATCATTAATATAACCAGCTAAAAATAAAGCTTTACTTAATTCTGCAAAGGCAGATTCTTGATTAGAGCTATTTATTTCAACTCTAGTCATATTATTGGTTAAAAGTTTGGTAATATTCATAATCAGAACCTCCCATTTAAGATATTAGATATATAGTGTTCTTAGGTTAGATACCTAATTTTATCGTATTAATTGGATTACTTCAACTTTTTTATCTATTTATTTGGAAAAATAAGATTTAAAAACTCTTCCTCAGTAATAATTTTTAAACCTAGTTCTGTTGCTTTTTTTAATTTAGTACCGGCATCAATACCTTTAATTACAAAATCTACTTTGGTACTGATAGAACCTACCACATTAGCTCCGGCTTTTTGAGCTGATGCTTTAGCCTCTGCCCTACTCATGTTTAAGGAGCCTGTAAAAATAATATTTTTACCACTTAGTTGGCTCTCAAAAAACTTAAGTTCCTTAAAAGGAAGTATGTTAAGATATGTAGATAAGTCCTCAAGTACTGATATGTTTTTAGGTTCTATAAAATAATTTACAAGTTCCTTTATTACTAAACTACCCATGCCATCTGTCGCAGCTAACCACTGATATTCTGAAGAATTAGGGTTACTTATTTTTTGCATAGCATTAAGAAAATTAGGAAAAGTAATATATTTTTTTGCTAAAATTTTAGCATTCTTTTCCCCAATTCTTTTTATACCCAGAGCATATATTAAATTATCTAAATTAACTTCTTTAGATTTTTCAATACTTAGTATTAGATTCTCGAAAGATTTCTCGCCAAAGCCTTCAAGTTTGATAATTTCTGTCTTATAGTTTGCTAACCTAAAGATATCAGCTTTAGTTTTTAAAAATCCGGCATTATAAAAAGTTTCTATAATTTTCTCACCTAATCCCTCAATATTAAGAGCATCTTTAGCAGCAAAATGCTCTAAATTCCCTAAAATTATAGCCTTACAAATGAATTCCCCGCTACACCGAAGAGCAACATTATCATCTTCTTTAATAATCTTACTCCCGCAAATGGGGCAAAATCCCGGCATCTGAAAAATAGGTAAAGAGGTTATTCGTTGCTCTTTTAAGGATTCTACTACTTGGGGAATTACCTCCCCAGCCCTTTTTACCATTACATAATCCCCTTCCCTAATATCTTTTCTAATTATTTCCTCAGCATTATGCAAAGTTGCCCTACTTACTAAAACTCCCCCAATATTGACCGGTGCTAGCTCGGCAACAGGAGTGAGAGTACCAGTTCTGCCTACTTGTATCGTGATCTTCTCAAGTTTTGTAAGAGCACTTATTCCAGGAAATTTATAAGCCGCAGCCCACCTAGGGCTTTTAGTAATATTACCTAAACGCTCTTGTAATGTTAAATCATTAACTTTATAAACTATGCCGTCTATATCATAGGGTATACTATGTCTGATTAAGGAGATATGTTGATAATACTCTAACATCTCGGTATAACTGTTACATACCTTAATTAAAGGGCTAATTAAAAACCCTAACTTTACTAAGGAGCTAAATACTAAAGATTGTTTCTCCCCAATACTCTCACTAACTTGCCCAAACCCCCAAGCTAAGAATTTAAGGGGTCTATTTTTAGTAATACTAGAATCTAACTGCCTTAAACTTCCTGAAGCTAGATTTCTAGGGCTTGCAAAAATTTTCTTGCCCTTTTGTTTTTGTGATTCATTTAATTTAAAAAAATCCTCACGAGTCATATAAACTTCACCTCTTACTTCTAAAATTTCCAAGAAATTACCTATAAGTTTTTTCGGAATATCTTTCATAGTTAGCACATTCTGTAAGACATCTTCCCCAACCTCACCATCACCTCTGGTTAGAGCTTGTATTAATTCTCCTTGTTCATAACGTAGGGATAATGAAAGCCCATCTATTTTTACCTCTGCTATAAACTCTGGTTCTATCTCCGTATTTAAATATCGTTTAATTTTATCTAAGAATTTTTGTACATCTTCTTCTGTAAATAAATTATCTAAAGAGAGCATTACTTTGTTATGTCTAATTTCCTTAAAGCCTTTAGTTATCCCTCCTGCTACTTTAGTAAGGGGATTTAGATGATTATTAAGGGTTGGATATTGCTTAAGAATAGCTTGTAACATTGATACCAAAGCATCGTACTTAGCATCATCAATTAGCTGATTATTTTCTAAGTAATAGGCATTATTATATTTAACAATTTCTGCACATAAGTTTTGATATTGAGTTTTTGCTTCTGTTTCACTCAAATCTTGAGGCAATTGATTATTAATTGGTAAAATTTTTGTTGTCATACTGTTTAGTTATCCTGTAAAGTTAATCTTCAATCTTTGTACTATATTAAATAACTTTCTTATAAAGGTGTAGTACAAAAATACTAAAATTAATAGAAGATATATAAATATAAATTATACTGCTTTAGTATCTATAGGCATTTATATTTGTTTATAATGTTAGTTAATTTTAGTTTTTCTTCAGTGTAATTTTGTATTCTTAAAGTCAAACTTTGCATCTCTTCACCATATTCTAATTCAGTCTCAGGAGGTATCATAAATAAAACAGTATGATAAAAAGTTATATTTAAGAACTAACATAATTGGTTAAATAAATTCTCATGAATAAAGTAATAGGTTTATATTTATCTCATTATTTAAAATAGGTAATATATATTATAATTTGCAATGTTTTTAACTTTGTTGTCCTTTATAACATTTTTGAAAACATAAAATAAAAGCTTCTATTATATTTCTAAGGACACAACTTCTGAGGTTTAGGCTGTAATTATGTGGAAAAATTTGTAATTTATTAAACTCATCAATCCTATTTTTAATAAACTTAGGCAATACTCTATAAGTTTTAATATCTATATCTAGGCAACTTTTAATTTGATTCTCTATTTTGTCTTTATCCTAGATCGGAAAAGCGGTTCAGCAGGAATGCCGAGACCGATATCGTATGCCGTCTTCTGCTTGAAAA
>NZ_DBKDTU010000056.1:0-3072 GCF_055505085.1 Candidatus Hepatincolaceae symbiont of Strigamia maritima | reverse complement strand
AGTTCCACCACAGAGGCTTAAAGATTATTCTTAAAGTTAATACTAAAGGTTAATTATGCAAAATGCAATCATTAAGCATCAAAAAGAGAAGTTAAATAATTTTTTAAATTAAAAGGAAGTAAATCTGTAAACTTCTCACCAATTCCTATAAAATAAACCGGTATTTTTAGTTGTTGAATTATAGGGATTATAATACCACCCTTAGATTTACCATCAAGTTTAGTAATAATTAATCCACTTAAGGGTAAATACTTTGCAAAACCCTCTGCTTGTATTAAACTAGAACCAGCAAAAGTTCCGTCTAAAATTAAAATACTTTCCGTAGGATAGGTATTATCAAATTTTTTTAGTATATTATCTATTTTAGCCAATTCATGCATTAAATTAGTGTTACTAGCTAATCTACCTGAGGTATCAACAATTACTAAATCATAATTTTCAGTTTGTGCTTGAGAGATAGCCTGATACGTTAAAGCTGCAGGGTCTTTGGTCGTATTGGTAAAAATATTTATATTTAATTTTATAGCCCAAGCAGCTAATTGCTCAGTTGCTGCAGCTCGAAAAGTATCTGATGGGACTAACATAATCTTAGAGAAATTTTTACTAAAAAAATAAGCTAATTTAGCAATAGAAGTAGTTTTACCGCTACCATTTGCACCGGCAATTAAAATAACAACCGGTCTTTTAGGAGTAGCTATAACTAATGGTTTAATAAAAGGGTTAAGGGTGGTATCTAAAGTATTAATTATAAACTCTTTAATCTCGTGGGAGGTTATTTCTTTATGAAATTTTTTTCTCAGTAAAGCTTGTATAATAAGATTAACACTATTAATGCCTAGATCTGCCAAGATTAGTTCTTCTTCTACTTGAGTTAATAATTTTTGATCTAGGATTCTGGTTTTAAAGAAGCTAAACATTTACAGGCTCATTAAAGTACATGTGCTAGTAGTTGATTATCATTAAAATTTGTAATTTTTACTTGATAAATTTTACCTTTAACTATAGGTTCTCCTATAATTTCTATGGGACAATAATTTTTAGTATATCCTAAATTATTTTGTTCAGCCAGTATTTCTGTAATAGTTGAAATTTGAGTTTTAAAGAAGTTAATTTTTTGAGTTTGAGCTATTGCTCTAAGTTTAGTGGCTCTGTTTTTTCTAATTATTTTGGGCAATGCCCGCATTTTTTGGGCAACTGTACCTTTTCTTTCAGAATAAGGAAAAACATGTAAGAAAGGTAATTTTAGATTTTGTAAAGATACAAGGGTTTCCAAAAATTGCTCATCTGTTTCCCTAGGAAATCCGCAAATTATATCTGCTCCAATAGCAAGATTTTTAGTTTGTGATTGTAAGTTTAAAATGAAGTCTGTGGCACTTTCTTTAGAATGTCGTCTGCCCATATTTCTTAGTACCGGGGTGCTCATAGCTTGTAAACTTAAATGTAAATGAGGCATGAAACGTTCTTCATTTCTTAAAAGATATAAAATATTTTTATCTTCTACTGCGGGATCTAATGAACTAAGGCGCAATCTTTTTAAGGATTTTACAGATTTTAAAATTGCCATGCAGAGCTCGCCGATTTTTGAATTTTCTTTATTGAAGACATCCCTATGCCAAGAAGAAATATCTACTCCGGTTAAAATTACTTCCTGATGTCCGTTAGTAACTACTTGGGCAATTTGGGCAATAATGTCTTCTTGTTTTACCGATTTACTTCCGCCCCTAGCCGTTGGAATAATACAGAAACTGCAACGATGGTCACACCCCTGTTGAATTTGAATAAAAGCCTTGGTTTTGCTACTAAAGCCGTTTAATTTTTCAAGTTGGTAGGCTTTTTCTTTAGTAAAATCATCTAAAATTAACTTTTCATCACTTAAAAAAGCTTCATCTTGTAATTTATTCATATTACCAATTACTTTACTAACTTCTGGCATATTTACAAAACTATCAGGATCTATTTGGGAGGCACAACCGGTTACAATAATTTTAGCAGTACTATTAGCTTTTTTTAATTTACGAATAGTTTGAATAGATTGTCTGTGAGCTTCTCCGGTTACTGTACAGGTATTTACAATAATACAGTTTTGTAAGCCTAATCTGTCAACTTTTTCTTTAATAAGCTCAGACTCAAAAATATTTAGTCTACAACCTAAAGAGACTATGGAATTGTTATTATAATTTGTCATGCTTATATTTAATAAAATTTAATTAGCTTAATGAATATCATAGCATATCTTATAATAAAAATTCACCTAAAAATACCAAAGTTGTTTCTCCGCACAGATGAATGCTACCTTTACTATCTTGAGATAATTCTAAAATTCCTCCATCTAGTATAATTGTAGCCGTAGTTGCAGTAATAAGTTTTTTGGTTAAGGCAGCACTAAAAACTGCGCAAGCTCCAGTTCCACAAGCTAGAGTTATTCCAACTCCGCGTTCCCATACTCGCATTTTAATAGTAGTATTATTAAGAATTTGAGCAAATTCTACATTGGTTTTTTCCGGAAAAAATTCATGATTCTCTAGTTTAGAACCTAATTCAGCCACCTTAATTGTATTTAAGTTATCACAAAAGAATACTACATGAGGATTCCCAAAATTTACTGCAAAACCATTGGGTAAGTTACTTATAGCAGAAAAATCTAAATTTTGAGCCGGAAGTGCTGAAATTAAAGGTACTTCCTGCCAAGAAAATTTGGGGATCCCCATATTAATGCTAATTGAATTTTGCGATGTTAAGGTGGCAATCAAGGTAATATCTTGAATTTTTATGTAAATTTCTTGGAGTTGATGTAGTTTAAGAAAATAGCTTGCTACACATCTGCTAGCATTACCGCAGGCTTTAACTTCTAAAGCATTTTGATTAAAAATACTTATATTTACACTAAGGGGTGAGAGAGTTGGTCTTTGGCAAATAATCAGCCCGTTTGCTCCAATACCGAACTTCCTATCACAAAGTTTAGAAATTTGTTGCGTAGATAGCTTAATAGGTTCAAGAATAATTATAAAATCATTGCCTAATCCATGCATTTTAATAAAATTAATTTTCTTCATAAAAGTATTATTTATAATT
>NZ_DBKDTU010000055.1:0-3076 GCF_055505085.1 Candidatus Hepatincolaceae symbiont of Strigamia maritima | reverse complement strand
GCGACCACCGAGATCTACACTCTTTCCCTACACGACGCTCTTCCGATCTCCCCAACTAGAATACTTAGAAATATTAATAAAATTCTTATTTTGCTACCTCAAAATAAATTAGAGATATTGTACAATAAATAGTATTTCAATAAAAAATAATCACTTAAATTCTGATATATTTTATCTAAATAATAAATTGTGAATTCTGTATATAGCCAGTTTTAGATATAAAAAAAGAAGACTTAGTTATATATAAGAGTAGTTTTCTATAAATAAAAACTTGGCAAATACTTATCTCTTACTCTTAATAAGCCGTCCTATTTAATTTTCCTGCTACAGTTAAAGCAACTTGAAAAAATTACAAAATTTTACTACTTACTATAAAATAATCAGGAAAGAGCTTTTGTAAATAAGAGTGAGCAAGTTCTAACTCCGCAGAAGTTTCATAAATAGCAAAACAGGTGCTTCCTGAGCCACTCATTCTACTAATGGTGCTACTAGTTTGGTTGAGTGTAGTTAATATTTTAGTAATTTGAGGAGCTATTATAGTAGCCACCGGATAGAGATCATTATGTTGTGCTAATAAATAAGTAATAAAAGAGCTTTTATTATTAAATACTGGTATGTTTCTAAGGGGGTTAGAAAAATTATGAATAAAATTCTTAAATACTAAAGGTGTAGCAACATGAATAAGGGGATTGATTAGTAATAAAAATAAATTTTTAGGTAAAATAACCTCTGTTAATATTTCTCCTATACCTTCAGCAAAACAGGATTTACCGTATAGGCACATTGGTACATCAGTTCCAAAGTTTTTAGCAATATTTAATAGTTCTACTTTAGATAAATTAAGATTAAGTAGAGAATTTAGTACTAGAATAGTTTGAGCTGCATCGCTACTCCCTCCACCTAACCCTGCTCCTATAGGAATATTTTTAGTAAGTTTAATATTGTAATTAAAGGAACGTCTGAATTTATTTCTAAAGAAATCTACAACCTTAAACACTAAATTATCCTTATAATTAGATAAGTTAGTACTAAAAGTACCGTTAATCTCCAAGTATAATTTAGAGGCTGGTCTAAATTCTAAAATATCATATAAATCAACAAAGGCTATTAAGCTTTCAAGTTGATGATAATTATTGGAATCTTTCCCAATAATGTGTAAGAATAGATTAAGTTTAGCATAAGCTTTTGTAGTATAAGTAGTTGCTTGTAGTTCAGTATTTTTTTCCATATATCCTAACATTACTCTCAAAATACTTAATTACACTTGGGTAAGAAGGGAATTTTTATATCTAATAATTACTATGAAGCTAAGAATCTTCTTGATAATCATTAATTTTTTTAATAATATCCAAACCTTTTTTTTCTAAATAAATTGGTAAAACACCTTGTAACTTTTCTTTAACTTCTTTTTTAATCTCATAATCAGGATTCAGATTTAATACGGATTTCCATTGATAAATAGCAGATTTTTTATTACCCAATTGCCAGTAGATATCTCCTAGATGATTAGCTAATACTGCATCATAAGGAATTTTAGTTGCAGCCTTAGAAGCTAAATTAAAAGCTTCCTGATATTTTTTTTGTTTAAACAAAACCCAAGCATAACTGTCCATAATATTAGGGTTATTAGGATCTTTCTTTAAAGCTTTGGTAATTAACTTGGTAGCTTCTTTGATATTCTTATCTTTTTCTAACCAAGAATATCCTAAATAATTTAAGAGATAAGCATCATTAGGATTGATTTTCATAGCATCTAATAAATCTTGTTCTGCATTAGCCCAATTACCAAACTTATTATAGGAAATCCCCCTAAAATACAAACCTAACCATTTAGACAATTCTATATTGTAAAGGTTAGATAAACTTAAAGCTGTACTATAGGCTGAGATTGCTTGTTCATATTGTCCGCTTTTATGGTAAATATGTCCTTTTTCTAGTAAAGGTAAAGGGTTTGTAGTATCATTTTTAATAGCATCATCTAGTACTTCTAATGCTCTGTCTTTATATCCTAATTCCTGTAAGATAGAAAATACTCTTTGGTAAGACATTCTATAAATAAAACTATTCTTATTGATTTGATTATAATTAGAGATTGCAGTATCATAATCACCAATTTTTTCATTATAATTAGCAATTTCTAAGCGGGCAATTTCATTATTTTCGTTTAACATTAAAGCAAGATGACTTAAAAGAATAGAATCAGGTAATAAATATGCTATTTGAGATTCCTGATTCATTAAGCGAGCTAAACGAAATAGTGCATCAGAGACTAAAGTTTTAGCACTAAGGGTAAATTTATATTTACTTAAATAAATAGTTGCTTGTTCAGTTGTTAAAAAATTATCGTCTAAATATTCTTTGAACATAGTAATACCCTCAGGTTTATTTTTAGTATATACCAAATGTGTATGTCTAATGACAGAGTCTAGTGAGGGAAAATTATGAATAATATACTGGTAAGTTTCTAAAGATTTAGCAGTATCGCCGTTTAATAACTGATTCATTGCTAACTGATTGTAATAAAAATCAGGCATTTGCGATTTTAAATAAGCAAAGTTTTTCTCAAATGATGAAGGATTATTTTTAAAAGTATTAATATTAGTAATTACACTCAGCATAATATAATTTAGTGAACCTGATTCAGGATTTAAAGATTCTAAAAAGTTTTGTCCGTCTTTTAAATTTCTATCCTTGATATAAGAAATAAATAATACTAGATTCCCTAAAAAATGTTTAGGGGAATTTTTAACAACCTTTTTTGCTATTTTTAAAGATTTATTATAATCATCTCTGGCTACTAGGAAAAATAAATATTCCTCTAAAATTCCTTCATTAGCAGGTTCTTTTTTTAGAGCTTGTTTATAAAATTTATAAGTATTATCATAATCAAAGAATAGTATAGATTGTCTAGCATTTAGAATGTTAGACACTAATTTATCTTCTTTATTATAATTAAAGTCAGACTTTATTAAAATACTACTACGAGAGCTTTGGTAATTAAATACAATCACTATAATAATCCCTACTAATAGTATTGTTGTGGCGATTAATTTAATTAAATTTTTTTTATTCATAT
>NZ_DBKDTU010000054.1:0-3090 GCF_055505085.1 Candidatus Hepatincolaceae symbiont of Strigamia maritima | reverse complement strand
TAAATATTTATTATAATTTTTACTGTTTAACTTCTTTCATCCGGACTATGACCGTCGGCTTCGGAATTTAACCGAATCAGCACATTGCTCGCGGGCTGAAAAGAATTTATAGTTCTTTATTACCGCCGGTGAGGAATTACACCTCGCCCTGAAATTATTTCCTATTATTGTACTATTATTTAAATTAAACTACAATAGTTTATTATCATATACAGAGTTTATTTGATGCGGTCCATAGTTATGTAATCTATAATAATTGTATTTAGTGCTTTTATGTGCTATTATTTAGTAAAATTATTATAAATTAAGAGGATTTCCTATGACAACCAATATTAATGTTACTACTTTAAACCATTTATTAGCAGATACTTTTGTATTACAAGTTAAATTATATAACTTTCATTGGAATATTAAAGGTAAAGATTTTTATGAATTACATCTATTATTTCAAAATCAATATGAAGAATTAACGAAAGCAATCGATGAAATAGCTGAGAGAGTATCTATTTATAATGAAAGAGCTCCGGGTAGCCTAGCAGAATTCTTAGCTCTAACTAGTATTAAGGAATCTGTATCCGGTGTATTACCTGAACTTGATATGGTAAAAGAACTTAGCATTGATCATAAAAGTATTGCAGATAGAATGCTAAAACTTATAGAAGAAAATAAAATTGATCCGATTACTAACGATATCTTAATTAAAAGAGTACAAACTCATACTAAGCAAGCTTGGATGTTAAGCTCATATCTTAAATAATACAAGGTTTGTAGTTTAATTACTAATTATTCAGTTTCATTTTTATATTCATAATATTCTAAAGAAATCTCGCTATTAGCTTTTTGTCTTTCTAAGGTCTTTATATCTTTTTGGATTTTATCTATGCTTATCCCTAGATGTTCCCGCATAACAGCATTGATTCTGGGTAGTTTTTTTATTACTTTATAAGTAGGGATGATTTTATGAATTCCGCTTACATGCTTAATTCTTTTATCACCTATATATTCTAATAAATAATTATCATAAATTTTCTGACCAGCTTTACCTTGTAATCCTTGAATAAAAAAACTAAGAAAATTAATCTCTGTAAAGAAGATACTGGTTTCCAAGGGTTTACTACTATATTTATCTGTAATTCCCAGAATAGCTCCCTTAGCAAAATTTCTGATTATATAAAATTCATATAAAGGTTCCCAATAATAATAATCATCTAAAATAAATGCATATTTCAACTTACTTGTATTATTAGCCAATAAATTAACATGGGAAAATATATCTACTACTTGTGCTTTTGCATCAATCCCGCTGTAATCTTTATTATCAAATAAAACTGTTTCATCAAGAATTTGATTAGGTTGTAGATATGGTTGAAATATAACCTTGAATTGCCGGATATAGAGTTGTTTTTTTTGATCTAATACTTGTAGTTGTGCTTGTTTCTCCGCTATTTGGCTATCTAATGTTTGCAGATTATCTTTAATTTCAAGAATTTTTTGATGGTAGTTAGAGTTAGTGCCACAACCCACAAGAACTATCATGAAGATAATTAAGAATATGTTTTGTACTCTCTTATAATCATTACCTAAAATTATTATCAATACCCTGTGATCCAACATAGCAATAATACACTATAAACTAATAATACTAAGATTTAATTAATTATCTTACCTAGTTAGCAACTTTATCACTATAAAAGACATTATTATAGATAATAAATAGAACGTTTTATCTTATGTTATATACAATGCTCTTGACATATCGGGGATTGTATTCTATATTAAATATTATTAATCAATTTTATAAAAGGCTACTTGTTTATTAATTTATTATTATACACTAAAAATAAAAATGAAACAAATTTATCAGAAGAATTACTATTTAAGTTTAAAACAAAAGCTGAGATACAAACTTCTAAAGATAAAAATAACGAACTATGGTTTGAAATAAGTAAAATATTAGACTTTAGTAATGAGGAAGATCCTTTTTTAAGTGAGTGTTATACCTTAATAGAAAAGGATCCTGTGAATAGCAAAAAAATTTCTCTTTTAGATGAAGAAAATAGAGAAAATATAAAAAATGTATTTAAAGTGATATATCAAAACTTTACACAAATACCTATAATTAATTATTATTGTGAGCAAACATCTGATTTTGATAAAGCCTTAGAAATTTTTATTAGAATTAATTCTGGAGGGACAACTTTAACTAAACCTGATATGTTATTTTCTATAATCGTTAATCAATGGAGTGATGGTAGACAAAAAATCAAGGAAATTGTTGATGGCATTAACGAAAAGTTTACTATGGCTCAAGATGTTTTTTTAAGGGGTTGTTTATTTTTATGTGATTTAAATATGGAATTTAAAATACAAAGCTTTAACAAAAAAAATATTAATCTTATAGAAGATGAATTTCCTAAAATTATTGAATATATAAACAAAGCTTCTAATATGCTAACGGACTTAGGCTATAATAAGCACAATTTAGCTTCTTCATATACTATAATTATTTTAGCCTATTATATAAAATATATAAAAAATAAGTCACTCTCAAGCAAAGAAGATTTAGCTATTATTAACAGCTGGATTATAGCTACTACCTTAAAAAGAGACTTTAGCGGGGTGCCAATTAATTATTTAAGGAGGATTAAAGAAAATAACTCAGATATATTAAGCTTTTTAAAAAAATCAAGTGTTCTTAGTGAGCTAGATTTAGAAGATCTAATAAACAAAGCTAAGTATGGAACTCCAACTTGTTTAGCTTTTTTAAAGATTTTATATCCAGATTATTCCTATGATAGAAAAGATTTCGACATAGATCATATTTATCCATTGACACTGTCCAATGATAATTCCTTAATGAATCTTCAACTTTTAACACAATCTGAGAATAAGAGTAAGCAGGATAAAGAACCTGAGGTTTGCCTTAATGATTATGAAAAGTACCACCCTAACTATAGAGTAGCTAATTATATACCTAAGGATTTACCTTTAACCAAAGATAATTTCGAAGAATTTAAGGAACAAAGAAAAGTCCTTATTTTAGAGAAAATTTCTAACTATATTAAAAAGTAATAATTATTAAACTTTATA
>NZ_DBKDTU010000053.1:0-3099 GCF_055505085.1 Candidatus Hepatincolaceae symbiont of Strigamia maritima | reverse complement strand
TTTAAGAGTAGGGTGCATCCTCTATTATGATATAGAGGTATACATTTATATAAAAGGAATTGGGATATATTCCTTTTAATAAAGCACCATAATGTGTTATACTGCAGGGTAGTAATACTCTAATTGGTGATATTAATTCCGGTATGAATAAATGTTTTGTAATTGAACCCTTCTTAAAAGTAACTAATCTTACAATTAAAAGAGAGCATGTGGAATATAAGCTGGAAGAGGCTTTAAATTTAGCGAAATCTTTAGATGAAGTAGAAGTATTAGGTGCAGAGATTCTTAATATATCAAAAATTAATACTGCATATTTTATTAGTTCAGGTCATTTAGAAGTATTAAAAACTAAAATAACTGCCTTAGAAATTACGCTAATAATAATAGATTATCCCATTTCTGCAATTCAGCAGAGAAATTTAGAAAAATATCTTAATACTAAAGTAATAGATAGAACTGCTTTAATAATACATATTTTTGCTAAAAGAGCTCAATCTGCAACTGGAAAAATACAAGTTAAATTAGCAGAACTAAGCTATCAGAAATCACGATTAGTTAAAGCTTGGAGTCACTTAGAACGGCAGAGGGGTGGTGGTGGATTTATTGGAGGTCCCGGAGAAACTCAGAGAGAATTAGATAAGCGAATGATAACCGATAAAATAATTATTTTAAAAAAACGCTTAAAAGAGGTTGCCGAAACTAGAGAATTACATAGAAAATCCAGAAATAAGGTACCCTATAAAAGTATTGTTTTAGTAGGGTATACTAATGCAGGAAAATCTACACTTTTTAAATCCTTAACAAATGCTAAAGTATTTGTTAAGGATTTACTCTTTGCAACTTTAGATCCTACAATTAGAGTTCTAAAATTTAAAAAACATAAAGAAAAAGCTACAATTGCCGATACAGTAGGTTTTATTTCTGAATTACCGCATCAATTAGTTGAGGCTTTTAAATCTACTTTAGAAGAAGTGGTTACTGCAGATTTAATTTTACACATTATTGATGTTTCTAATAGTAATTATGAGAATCAAAAGCAGGCGGTAAAAACAGTTTTACAAGAATTAGGTATTCAAGAATTAGAATATAACCAAAAAGTAATAGAAGTCTATAATAAAGCGGATAATCTTAACTTAGCAACAAGTAAATATTTTACTAATTTATTAGCCTTAGAAAATAATGCTATATTAGTGTCAGCACAAAACGGTAAAAATACAGAATTACTTTTTGAAAAAATATCTAATACCTTATTTACCAAAGAATATATTACTAAAAGCCTGATTTTAGCAAAAGAAGATGCGGGTATTGGAGCAGATATTTATAATTATGCTATTATACAATCTAAAACATTTGATGAAAAAACTTATAATTCCACGCTAACAGTTTTAATATCAGAAAAAAATTGTCAATTATTTTTAAAAAAATATCCTCATATTAAATTTATATAGACTTCTATAGCTTTATTGTGCATCAGTTTTAATAAGATTTATATCAAAATAAGTTGTGGTACTCGGACCAATAGGTAAATTAAAGACAAATACCCATACATATAAAAAGACAGACCATAATACTAGTAAAGCTATAGAATAAGGTAGCATTACAGACATAAGATTTCCTAAACCAAAATTCTTAACGTATTTATTTCCTGCAAATAAGATTAAAGGAAGATAAGATAATAGAGGGCTTATAATATTAGTAGAAGAGTCTCCTATTCTGTAAGCCAGTTGTGTTAATTCTGGTGAAATTCCTATTAACATAAACATAGGAATAAAAATAGGTGCTAATAATGCCCATTTAGCAGAAGCCGACCCCATAAATAAATTAATGAATCCTATAATAAACACTAAGGCTACTAAAAATAAAGAACTGCTCATCCCGATAGATAGCACTAATTCAGCTAAAGATACCGATAAAATAATTCCTAACTTAGTATAAGAAAAATAATTTATAAATTGTGCCATGAAAAAAGCTAAAATTACATAACTAGATAAGGTAACAATAGATGATTGCATAGCATCTACAATATCTTTCATATTTTTAAACTTTTTAGTAACAAAACCAAAAATTATACCGTTCCCAACAAAAAAGAGAAAAATAAAAGCCACAATACTTTGGAAGAAAGGAGAAGAGGTAAGAGTCAGGGTTTTCTGATTGAGTAAAATACCTTTTCCGGGATATACTAGAAGAAATAAGATTACAAAAAAGCTTAAAGAAAATATGCCGGCTAATCTTAAGGCTTTTTTCTCATTGGGGGAAATTTCCTCAAAAACTTGTTTTACATCAAGATCATCAAGAGGTTTATAAGATCCTAACATTGGTTCTATAATTCTCTCGGTTACTAAAGTTCCTACTGCAGTTACTAAAAATACTGAGGCACACATAAAATACCAATTAGCTTCTGCCCCTACTTGATAGGTTGGTACTAAAAATTTTGCAGACTCCTGAGTAATACCAGCTAATAATGGGTCTATAGTACCTAATAATAAGTTAGCACTATATCCGCCTGACACACCTACAAAAGCAGCTCCTAATCCTGCAATGGGATGTCTTCCGAATCCGTAAAAAACCATAGCTCCTAAGGGTATTAATACAATATATCCGATATCAGTGGCAATATTAGACATCACACCGGCAAAGATTACTATCACAGAAATAAGTTTTTTAGGGGCCACTTTAACTAATGATTTTAAAGAAGTCTCCATAATACCTGATTTTTCTGCAATACCTATACCTATAAAAGAAACTAGCACAGTTCCGAAAGGAGCAAATAAAACAAAATTAGAAATCAGAGTGGTTAAGATATATCTAATACCATCAGCATTTAAAAGACTTTTAGAAAAAATTAAACCATCTGCACTGCGTCCCGGTGTTCCTAACGGTCTGGGGTCGTTTACTGAAATACCTAAGAGTTCAAATAAAAAACTTATCCCAATGACTAATAGAATAGCATATACAAAAAGTATAACAGGATGAGGTAATTTATTACCTGCAGACTCTACAACTTTTAAAAATCGTATTAGGAGAGATTGTTCTTTGGGAGTATTAGTTAAGTTAGTATTCATTGCTGTTTCTCCTAAAATATTATTATTAAAGTAATTC
>NZ_DBKDTU010000052.1:0-3099 GCF_055505085.1 Candidatus Hepatincolaceae symbiont of Strigamia maritima | reverse complement strand
AGATCTACACTCTTTCCCTACACGACGCTCTTCCGATCTACAGTGTAATCGGAGATGATAATACGACTGTTTATAATTCTAAAGAAAATATTTCTTACTTTAGAAAATAATGTAGAAATAATAAGTATTATTAATTGTAAAATAGAAGCTATAGGATCTTAGTTTAAGATATTTATTTTAGGGTTTAACAGAATAATTAGACGACTAAATAAAAATAATAAAGCTAAGCTAATGATTAGCAATAAGTTATTAGATATATTTTTTAGGACTAAAAAAGAGATGCTACCACCTATAATATCACCTAGTAAAAAGGAACTTTGTAATAAGCCGAATACATAAGCAGAACTACATTGTTCCGCAATGTCTACTTCTATTACTTTAGAAATAGTTTGTAAAACCACCCAAAAAATTCTAAATAATATAATAAAAAAAAATGCAAAATAAACTAAGGTATTACTGTAGAAAAGGCTAAATAGCAAAAAGCTTACGATACAAGATAATATAATATAATATTTATTCTGATTAGCAGTAGCAACTAACCTACTAAAGAATATTTGTAAAATTGCTCCTATTAAAATAGCCAAAGCTAAGAATGGGGCAATGAGAGTTTTTGAAATTGCAGTGTTTTTTAAATAAATAGGGAGCAAAGGGAGACTAAGGGCTGTAAAGAATCCTCCAAAAGCTGCATAAATTATTAATATGAGAGAAGTACGTTTATTTAAGAGGAATGCTTTTTTAAAGCTCAGTGAGATAGTAGAGTTTGCAATGGAGGAATTATTTTTATTTTGAATTACTTGTTGTGATATCTCGGTAATTTTAGGAATAAAAAATATTGCTAAGAGATTAATTAGGCTAGTTAATAACAAAATTACCTGATATTGAGAAATATTCCTATGGGCAAATAGATAGAGTAAAACTCCCGAACTTAAAATAAAAATAACTTGAATTAAATGTTCCCAACCCTTAATTATTGATATAGCACTAGTTCTTGCTGTATTTTTATCAAATTCTAAATACCAAAAGTTACTCCCCAATATGACTAAAGAAGCTCCCAAACCGGCACTAAAGCCACTGAGAATCATTATAATTATATGTAGAGGAAATGCTCGTAGAGCAAGCCATAAACTATAGAGTATAATTCCTAACAGTATTACCAAAGAAGCTTTATAGGTTTTTTGGTAGAGTTTCACTAAAAATAAAGAAGAAGAACCCACAAAAGCCATAGTAGCATAGGAGATAGAAAAATAATAAAACTTATCAATACTCTCTAAATATAGGGGAAAAATTAATCTAGAAGCACTCATCGCTCCTAAAAAAAAGAAGTTAAAAAAAATAATTTTTCTGAGAAGTTTCTTAGAATTTATTCCTATAATTATGCCTATAATAATTTTTCGGCATTGATTTTAAGGGTAGGGTCGTTCTGCCAAATATTTTAAGTATCTAGAATTAATTTTAGCACTAATTCTTTGTTGTTTAAAAAAGTATAAGCTTCTGCTAATAAGATTAGATAATCTTTTAAGTATTCAGTTCCTAGATTAAAATTACTGTTAATAACTTGATTATATAAATTATGTTGGGCAGAATTGTATAAGTAATTATATAAAATAGATTCTTCAGAAGAATGCTCATAGGCAAATTTTGCATACTTATAGGCTAAATAAATATTATCACTATAAAATATACTAAAATTATAATAACTATCTGCATAATAAGGGTCTTTAGTAATTGCTAAGTGTAAATATTTTAAAGCTTCTATTTTGTTACCTAGTTTAAAATAAATTAGTGCTAATTCGTTTAAATACTCAGGATAATTAGGATCTAATTCTATTAATTCTAAGTAAGTATTTAGAGATTTCTTTAAATTGTTAGTTAAAGAATAAGCTCTAGCTAAATTATAGAGTAGTACGGTTTTATGCATATGTATAGCACAGTTTTTATTTGGTTCTTTATTTTGTATTAATTTAATTGTTAATAATTTAATAGCTTTTTTTAGAAATGCAATTGCCTGTGGAAATTTTTCTTCCCTAATTTGTAATAAAGCATAACCGTTGCGATTAAAAATCTCTTGAAATATGTAATCTTTTTCACTAAATTCAGCTCTATGTTTTTTCAGTAGTGCTAAACCTTGATTAAGATATTTTTTACTTAAGGTTAAAGATAAAAATAGAGAATTATAATGCCGTGCAAAGAGCATTCCTAATAAATAACAGGCTTTAATTTTTTCTGTTACTAAACTATTAAGTAGGGCTTATTTATAGAAGAATTCTGCCTCAATACTTAAATATAAGGAGTTTTTAACTAATCCGAATAAGTTATAATACTTTTTTAACAAATTATTATCTAATTCTTGGTAAGAGAGTATGACTTCTATTAAATAATTAGCTGTAAAAATATCCCCGCTATAGGTATACTGATATATAAAATTTAATAATCGCTGTTTTACTACTAGATTAGGGGAGCATAAACACTCTACTAACTTTATTTCATTTTGTGTTAAGGTAAATTTCTCAAAGGTAGTTTCATTTTTTAGAATAATTTTAATACCTAATTTAGTACAACTCTCTGTAAAAGATTTTATAAATTCATGACTAATTAAGGAGAGATTTAACTCTATAGTTGTACAGGAATTAGCCACTAAAATATGAGTAATCTGATTAGCAAAACGTAATACTCTATTTTTTAAGATAAATCTAATTCTCTCATTTGGTATAATACTATCAGTTAAGGAATAAAACTTAGAATTTATATTAGTTTGTTCTAAGGGATATAAAATTGTTTTAGGGGTTTGGGGATTTTTTCCAAACTAACATAAGTTCTTAGAAATTCTCTTAAAAATAGCGTTGGCATTACTTCTAAAAGATTAGTTTTTTGATAAAACAACATAATAATAACTTTGAAAAGCTAGTACTATTTAGTAATTAAATAGTACTAGAGATATTTGATAATAATTATTTATTATTATACATAACGTCAAAATTAACTTTTTTCAGAGTCGGTTTTTGTTTTACAAATTTCATAATTTACCCCCGTTATTTACTATTGAATCTAAATGGTATTATATTTTATTATTTAGTACAATAAAAAATATGGTAATTATAC
>NZ_DBKDTU010000051.1:0-3127 GCF_055505085.1 Candidatus Hepatincolaceae symbiont of Strigamia maritima | reverse complement strand
CGACCACCGAGATCTACACTCTTTCCCTACACGACGCTCTTCCGATCTAAAATATAAAAATCAAAGAAACATGTTATTGTATAAAACTAGCAACCTAAAACTAAAGGAAGTATCTAACTATATGGAAATTAAAAATTTAAGTGAATTAAAAGCTAAATCTATAGGAGATTTATGTAATTTTGCTACTAAACTGGACATAGAAAATCCTTCTGAATTAAAAAAACAGGACTTAATGTTTGCGATTCTAAAAAAATTAGCTGAAAAACAAATTATTATTGTAGGAGTGGGGGTATTAGAGGTATTACAAGACGGTTACGGTTTTTTAAGGTCAAAAGAAGCTAACTATTTACCTGGACCGGATGATATTTATATCTCACCTCATCAAGTGAGAAAAAATACTTTAAAAACCGGTGATACTATAGAAGGTGAGATTAGATCTCCAAAAGAAGGAGAAAGATATTTTGCTTTACTAAAAATCAGTAAAATTAATTTAGAAGACCCAATTAAAGTAAAACAGCGGGTGAATTTTGATAATTTAACACCACTCTATCCTCAGGAAAGACTTGAAATGGAGTTTGAAAATTTAAAGAAGAATAACGGTACCAGCGAGCTTACTTCTAGGGTCATGGATTTAATAACTCCGATTGGAAAGGGGCAGAGAGCTTTAATTGTAGCTCCACCCAGAACCGGTAAAACCGTAATGTTACAAAATATTGCTAATTCTATTACTAAAAATCATCCTGAATGTTATTTAATAGTTTTACTAATTGATGAAAGACCAGAAGAAGTAACAGATATGATGCGTTCTGTAAAAGGAGAAGTAATTAGTTCTACTTTTGATGAACCGGCAACTAGACATGTACAAGTAGCAGAAATCATCATAGAAAAAGCTAAAAGATTGGTAGAATATAAAAAGGATGTAGTAATTTTATTAGATTCTATAACTAAGCTTGCCAGAGCTTATAATACTGTGATCCCTTCTTCAGGAAAAGTTCTAACTGGAGGAGTGGATGCTAATGCCTTACAAAAACCTAAAAGAATTTTTGGAGCTGCTAGAAATATTGAAGAAGGCGGTTCTTTAACTATAATTTCTACAGCACTGGTTGAAACCGGCTCTAGAATGGATGATGTAATTTTTGAAGAATTTAAAGGAACCGGTAATGCAGAGCTTATTTTAGATAGAAAATTATCTGATAAGAGAATTTTTCCTGCAATTGATATTACTAAATCAGGAACTAGAAAAGAAGAGTTATTAGTAGATAAATTAACTCTTTCTAAAATGTGGATTCTTAGAAGAATTCTAATGCAAATGGGTACTGTAGAATCTATGGAATTTTTGATGAATAAATTAAAAGAAACTAAAACTAATAATGATTTTTTTCAAACCATGAATTCGTAAGATTAATATAAGAGCTAATTAAATGTTTATTTTATTTTTACCATCACTTTATCAAAGAAAGTTTAAATCGCAATTCTTACTACAACTGTATTTGTATGTTAATTCTAATATTCTTAATGAAGAAATAATTTATAGAGCAAATCAAGATTATTTTACTAACCTTGAAATATATATAAATATTCCAGATATAGCTGTAACTAGTAATTATTATAGAATTTATTGTGATTTGAGATTAAATAAAATTGTAAAAGAAAATAATTATAAAAAACAAATTTTAGAGTTAGAAGAAATTACACTAGAAAAATATAACAATATAATAAAATTGCTAGATTGATAGATTGAATGACAAAACAAACTATTTATGCAATAGCTACAGGGTTACAAAAATCTGCTATAGCAATTATTAGAGTTTCAGGCAGGGAAGCTCTTAATAGTTGTTATAAACTTACTAATCTTACAGAACTAAAACCTAATTATGCTAAATTAGTTAAACTTAAAGATTCACATAATGACTTAATTGATGAGGCTATTCTAATATATTTTCCTAAAGGAAAAAGTTATACAGGTGAAGATTTAGTAGAATATCAAATACATGGTTCTATAGCAGTAATTAAAGATTTATTAGATTTTTTCTCTAAACAAAAAAATCATCGTTTAGCAGAAAGAGGAGAATTTACTAGAAAAGCTTTAGAAAATGGGACTTTAAGTTTAATTCAAGCTGAGGGAATTTTAGATTTAATTAATGCTGAAACTACTCTGCAAAGAAAACAATCTCTAAAACAATTAACTGGAAGTATTGAAGATAGTTATCAAACTATTTATGATAACTTAAAGGAAATTTTAGGAATTTGTGAAGCTACTATTGATTTTTCTGATCAGAAAATTTCCGATAAGAGTTTAAACTATGTTAATACTAAAGTAGAAGAACTTATTAATACTATTAGTTTACAATTAAGTAAATATGATAAAACTCAAAAATTAAAACAAGGTATTCATTTAGCCATTATCGGTAGCCCTAATGTAGGAAAATCTACCCTTATTAATTATTTATCAGGAAATGATGTTTCTATTGTTTCTGATATTCCTGGTACTACCAGAGACATTATTAGTGTTCACTTAGAAATAGCAGGTTATCCTATTATTTTATATGATACTGCAGGACTTAGGGAGAGTACTAACCTGATAGAAATAGAAGGAGTTAAAAGAGCTAAAAATCAAGCAAAAAATGCTGATCTTAAAATAATTTTAGTTGATAATTCTAATTTTGAACAAACTTATCAAGAGATTACCCCCTATTTAGATACGGAAAGTTTTCTATTAATTAATAAAATAGATAAAAATAATCAAAAAAATAAATTACAAGTTAATTTTTTAAATTATTATGAAGTATCTCTTACTCAAGAAATTAATTTAGATAAATTTAAAGAAGTATTAATTAAAAAATTAGCTGAAATTAGTGGCTTTTATGAAAACCCTATAGTACTTCAGCAAAGACATAAGAATATTTTAGAAAATGCATTGCAACAGCTTAAGAGTTTTACTAGTATAAAAAATGATCCTGTAATTGGTGCATATCATTTAAAAATGGCTTTACAGGAATTAGGAAAAATTTTAGGATTTGTAAGTATAGAAGATATTTTAGATATTATTTTTGCTAAATTTTGTATTGGAAAATAATTTTAAAATGTTACACGTGTAACATTTTTTATAATAATAATTTTATAAATG
>NZ_DBKDTU010000050.1:0-12999 GCF_055505085.1 Candidatus Hepatincolaceae symbiont of Strigamia maritima | reverse complement strand
TTAACGCATTTTACTTCTGTATTAAGTTCTTTCTGTAATCTTACTAAGCCTTTTAATTCTTTTGTCATCTTAAAAACTTTAAATATCTTACTATATTCTTAGGTTATCATAACTATTTAGTTCCGTCAAGCGTATCATTGCTAAAAATTAGTAAGGAAAGCAATTAAATTGCTATTAAGTACCATTGATGGGGAAAATAATTACTAAATTCTTAATTTAAAATATAAAATAGTGGTAAAAATTTTACTTTCCATGATACAATAATTTACAAATATAAAATATTAAACTCAGTTTTGATGAGATAGGGTACTTTAATGGCAAGAGAGGCAGTTAATTGGAATAGAGTTAACAATGGATTTACCAAAATGTTTTGGGATCAAAATATTAGACAATTCTGGATTGATGAAGAAATTCCTTTATCTGATGATAAAATTGTATGGATGAATCTTAATAAAGAAGAGCAATTCGTGTATACTAGAGTATTAGGTGGGCTTACCCTTTTAGATACGGAACAGGGTTCTGTTGGCATGCCAAAAATAGCCTTGGCAGTTGATAATCTACATGCCAAAGCAGTTTTAGGGTATATGGGTTTTATGGAGCATATGCATGCTAAAAGTTATAGTAGTATTTTTTCAACTCTTTGTACTATGCAGCAAATAGATGATATTTTTATTTGGGTTCAACAACATAATTCTTTACAGGAAAAATTAGCACTTATTCTGAACAGATATAATAATATTAATAGTCAAAAAGATTTATATTTAGCTATGGCTTCTTCGGTTTTTTTAGAAACTTTCTTATTTTATTCAGGATTTTTTTACCCACTTTATTTAGCAGGACAGGGGAAAATGGTAAATAGTGGAGAGATTATTAACTTAATTATTCGTGATGAGTCCGTACATGGGGTTTATACAGGCTTATTGGCACAGGATGTATTTGAGAATTTAAACACTAAAACTCAAAATGAAGTAAATACTGAAGTTGCTAATATTTTAGAACAACTCTATAATATAGAGCAAAAATATACCAATGAGCTGTACACCCCTTTAGGGTTAACTAAAGAAGTAGATAGTTTTGTACAATATAATGCGGATAAAGCTCTAATGAATTTAGCACTTAATTCTGCCTTTAATGTTAAAGATGAAGATATTAACGCCGTAGCTCTACGAGGTATGGGTACAAGTACTAAGAATCATGACTTTTTCTCAACTAAAGGGAACGGATATATTAAAACTACTAAGGTAGAAAAAATAAGTGATGAGGATTTTAATTTTTAGAAAATTTAAAAAACCAATCAGCAAAAAAATTTTAATTCAAAATAATACCGGTATTTACCGGCAAACTAGAGCTATCAAGAGGTTAAGTAATGGCAAACTATGTAATGGTAATTAAACATTTAAGAATGGCTTACCCCGGTGGGCGTGAGGTAATAAAAGATTTATCTTTGTCTTTTATTGAGGGTGCTAAAATTGGTATTTTAGGGCAGAACGGAGCCGGAAAATCTACTCTAATGAAGGTTATTGCAGGATTAGATAAAGAGTTTACAGGAGAAATTTGGATAAGAGATAAAGTAGCGGTTGGTTATTTACCACAAGAACCGCAATTAGATCCTAACTTAACCGTAAAAGAGAATGTTTTAGAAGCTCTTAAGCAAACAAAACAACTCTTAGATGATTTTGCTACTATTAGTATGAAATTTGCTGAGGAAATGAGTGATGATGAAATGAATGCCCTAATTGAAGAACAATCAGAAATTCAACAAAAAATAGAAGCTACTAATGCTTGGGATTTAGATAGACAGGTGGAAATGGCTATGGATGCTCTTAGGTGCCCGGACTCTAATGCTTTGGTTACTAATTTATCAGGAGGTGAAAAAAGAAGAATTGCCTTATGTAAGTTGTTATTATCTAAACCTGATATTTTATTACTTGATGAGCCTACTAACCATTTAGATGCGGAATCCGTTGCCTGGTTAGAGAGATATCTACAGGAATACAAAGGAATGGTGATGATAGTAACACATGATCGTTATTTCTTAGATAATGTAACTGGATGGATCTTAGAAATAGATAGGGGGCAGGGTATTCCTTATGAAGGAAATTATACAGCATGGCTCTCTCAAAAACAAAAAAGATTAGCTCAGGAAGAACGTGAAGAAAGTGCTAAACAAAGAGTTTTAAAACAAGAATTAGAATGGATTTCAAAATCTCCTAAAGCTCGTCAAGCAAAAAGTAAGGCTAGAATTCAAGCTTATGAAGATTTACTCTCCCAAGAGAATGAAATCAACATGTATGCTTCACAAATTATTATTCCCATAGGTCCTAGACTTGGAGATGTGATAATAGAGGGTGAGCATCTCAGCAAATCTTTTGAAGATAAAGTACTCATTGAAGATTTCTCTTTTAGTATTCCTAAGGGAGCAATTGTGGGAATTATAGGGGCTAATGGAGCAGGTAAAACTACTCTTTTTAAAATGATAACTAAAAAAGAAGAACCCTTAAGCGGTAAGATCAAAGTCGGAGAAACAGTAGTGTTAGGCTATGTTGATCAAAGCAGAGATACTCTTAATGATAATCATAATGTTTGGCAGGAAATCTCAGATGGGTTTGAGGAAATCTCTTTAGGGACTAAAACAATTCAAAGTAGAAATTATGTTGCTCAATTTAATTTTAAAGGAGCAGATCAGCAAAAACTTATTAAAAACTTATCAGGTGGAGAAAGAAATAGGGTACACTTAGCTAAAATGTTAAAATCTGGGGCAAATGTTTTATTGTTAGATGAGCCCACTAATGATTTAGATGTTGATACACTAAGGGCACTAGAAGCTTCTATTGCAAATTTTGCAGGTTGTGTGTTAGTAATTTCCCATGATAGATGGTTTTTAGATAGAATTGCCACACATATTATAGCCTTTGAGGGTATCAGTAGAGTTGAATTCTTTGAGGGAAATTATCAAGAATATGAACAAAATCGCAGAAGTAGATTAGGTATTACTACTGACACACCTCATAGAATTAAATATAAACCTCTAAGTAGATAATTTTATAATGCTATGCCAAAATTTCTTTAAAGAATAAATAATGGTTGAGCTAATTAAGTGATAATATTGTTATTCTGAGAAGTAATTTTAACTAGTCAGTACGATGTATATTAAGAAAAAGGTAAAATTTAATGTTACTATTCCTAGATAATAAATCTATTTTGCAAGAATCTGCATTGCAAAAAAAAAATAATATTAAACCAGGTGGTTATTTTAGTATCGGTAATTATGATGGTTTGCATAAGGGGCATAGGGCAATTTTCTTAACTCTTAAGGAATTAGCTAATAAATTCGGAGTAGCTGATAATTTTGGTGTGATTACTTTTAGTCCTTCTACTAAAGAGTTTTTTTTAGGTGATAAATTTACTTATTTAACTACAAACGAGCAAAAACTAGAACTTTTACAAGAATTAGGTATACCTAACATTATTGTAGTAGACTTTGCTTCTATTTATTCCTTAACGGCTCTGGAATTTTTAGAAAAATTTTTAAGAGAATATTTACAAATCGGCGGATTAGTTGTAGGAGAAGATTTTGCTTTAGGAAAGGGACGTATCTCTAGTACAGATTTCCTAAAAACCTATACTAAAGAGCATAATATTCAGTTTGTTACGCTCCCTGCTACTAAAATTCTTGTCCCTCAACCATTAGAAACATCAGAACTTCCAACTTCAACTCTGCAAAGTTCTAACCAGCAAAATGCTGAAAGGGTGGTTTCATCTTCCTTCATTAAAGAGTTAATTAAAGCCGGAGAAATTAAACAAGCTAATACTTTGTTAGGGAGAAATTACACCATTATTAGCAAGGTTATTTACGGTAATCAAATGGGAAGAACTATAGGATTTCCCACTGCTAATTTAGAAATACATAAATATGCTAAATTATATCACGGAGTATATGCAACAAAAGTCTTTCTTAATAATAGTAAAGTAGTGTATAATTCTATATCTAATTTTGGGATAAGACCAACCGTGCATAATGAAAAATTAGAGCTTTTAGAAGTTCATCTTTTTGATTTTGAAGGTAATTTATATAATCAATACCTTAGGGTAGAATTTATAGAAAAAATCAGAGCAGAACAAAAATTTAATTCTTTAGAAAAATTAAAAACGCAGATTTCCAAAGATAGTATCATTGCTAAACAAATATTACAGGGAGTATCTAAAAAAAATCATGACACAAGATTATAAAAATACTATCAGACTTCCTAAAACTGATTTTGAAATGAAGGCGAATCTTCCTAAGATAGAACCTGTTATTTTAGAGAAATGGGAACAAGCAGACATTTATGGGCAATTACGTACTAAGAATAAAGGTAATAAAAAATTTATTTTACATGACGGACCACCATATGCTAATGGAAGTCTACATATCGGACATGCTTTAAATAGAATTCTTAAGGATATTATAGTTAAGGGTTATACTATGTTAGGTTATGATGCTCCTTTAGTATTAGGTTGGGATTGTCATGGATTACCCATTGAGTGGAAAATAGAAGAAACATATAAAAAACAAGGTTTAGATAAAGAAGTTGTTACTATCTTAGAATTCAGGCGGGAATGTAGAGATTTTGCCGCCTATTACATAGAGATTCAAAAGGCTGAGACTAAACGTTTAGGAGTAATTGCTGATTATAAAAACCCTTATATTACTATGCAGTATAGGTCTGAGAGTCTAATTCTCAAAGAAATTAGTAAGTTCCTGTTAGATGGTTCTTTATATTTAGGTAAGAAACCAGTTTTATGGTCAACAGTTGAACAAACAGTTTTAGCAGAAGCAGAAGTTGAGTATCATGATAAAATCTCTGATGCTATTTACGTGGGATTTGAAATAAGTAGTGCGACTGATATTGATTTAATAGGGGCATTTATACTGATTTGGACTACCACCCCGTGGACTATACCGGCAAATCAGGCATTATCTTATTCTAAAGATATAGAATATTCTCTGTACGTGTTAACGAACATAGAAAATAAGCATGGTATTCCTAAGGATACGAAGGTAATTTTAGCTAAAAGCTTGGTTGCTAAGATCTTTGCAGAATTAGGAGTTATAGAGTATATTGAGCTTAAAAGTGCTCTTAATTTAGAGAAAGTAAGAGCAAAACATCCTTTGTTCGATTTAGGATATGATTATACCTCGCCTGCATTTTTAGCAGATTTTGTAAGTGCTGATACCGGTACAGGGATTGTACATAATGCTCCTTCCCATGGGGAAGATGACTTTTACTTAGGATTAAAGCATAATTTAGAAATACCAAATTATGTACAGGATAATGGGGTGTTTGAGGATTCTGTTCCGATCTTTGCTAAGGAGCATATCTTTAAAGTTAATCCTTTAATTATAGAAAAATTACAAGAAGCAAAAACTTTATTTGCTACCACAAAAATTACCCATAGTTATCCGCATTCATGGCGATCAAAAGCTCCTTTGATTTATAAATTAACTTCCCAATGGTTTATTTCTATGGATAAAACGAAGATTAGAAGTAAAACTTTGGAGGCAATTGAGAAAGAGATTGAATTTTTTCCAAAAATTGCTAAGAATCGTTTAAAGGCAATGGTAGCAAATAGACCTGATTGGTGTATTTCTCGTCAAAGAGTTTGGGGTGTTCCCATTGCTATTTTTGTTAATAAGCAAACCTCAGAACCTCTTAGGGATGAATCTATTATGAATAATATTATTCAGGCTTTTGAAACACAAGGTAGTGATGTTTGGTTTAAAGGAGATGTCTTTAGATTTCTCCCACAAAAATATAATCAAGAAGAGTACAAAGCGGTATTTGATGTGGTGGATGTTTGGTTTGAATCAGGTGCAACTCATGTTTTTGTCTTAGAAGAGAGAGAAGAATTAGTAAAACCGGCAGACTTATATCTTGAAGGTTCAGATCAACATCGTGGTTGGTTTCAATCTTCTTTACTGGAATCAATTGGAACCTCAGGGAAAACTCCTTTTAAAAAGCTTTTAACACATGGTTTTGTGTTAGACTCTAAGGGGCAAAAAATGTCAAAATCTTTAGGCAATGGTATGATCCCTCAGGAAATAGCTGATAAATTCGGTACTGATATCTTAAGGCTCTGGGTGGCAACGGCTGATTATGATGAAGATGTGAGAATTTCCCAAGATATTTTAGCTCAACAAGTAGATATTTATAGAAAGATTAGAAATACTCTGCGATATTTATTGGGTAATTTAGCTAACTTTGAAAATAATATGCAACTTCCTTATGAAGAATTAGAAGAATTAGAACAATGGGTATTATATAAATTGGTAGTTTTAGAAAAGAAAGTAGAAAAAGCCTTTTTAGAAACTTTTGATTTTCGTGATTTATTTAGTAGCTTATATAATTTTGCCTCTCAGGATTTATCTGCTTTTTATTTTGATATTAGAAAAGATAGTTTATATTGTGATAAGGTAGATAATATTAAGTTTAGATCAAGCATGACTGTGTTGCAAATTTTATTTAACTTTTTAACTAAATGGCTCACTCCTTTTATTTCTTTTACAGCCGAAGAGGCGTTTAGTAAAAATAATACTACTAAAACTTCTATTTTATTAGAAAGATTTGAAGAAACAGATCCTATATGGCATAATGAACTACTAAATCAAAAATGGTTAGTTGTACAAAAACTAAGAAAAATAGTTAACACCACTTTAGAATTAAAAAGGGTTGAAAAACTGATAGGTTCATCCCTTGAAGCCAGTGTTATTGCAGTAGTTAGTAAGCAGGATTATATCCTGATTAAAAACTTAAACTTAGCAGAAATCTGTATTACTTCGCAATTTGAATTATATCATAACAAAGATAATACTATGAAATTCCAAGATTATTTTGTTAAAGAAGAAGATATTTTGGTTAAAGTTATCAAAGCTAAGGGTGATAAGTGTGTGAGATGTTGGAGAATAGAACAAAATTTGCTTAATGATTTATGTAAGCGTTGTGATGATGTTATAAGTGCTTTATAGGGACAAATATGCTGAAAAAGTTTTTAACAATTTTTATAATAATATTACTAGTGTTATTGGCAGACCAATTAGTAAAAAAGCTTATATTTTTTTATTTTATGAATGATCCAGAACCTATTTATATTCTACCTTTTTTTCACTTAGATTTAATTTGGAATCACGGTATTAGTTTTAGCTTATTTAGCAATTATGATTATAGGGCAATTATAGCAGTTTCAGTATTAGCCTTACTTATTATTACTTTCTTATTTAACTGTTGCTTTAATCTCAATAAAATCTATATTGTTGTATCCTTTAGTTTTTTAATAGGTGGGGCAATGGGTAATATTTTTGATAGAATTCAATATGGTGCGGTAATTGACTACTTTTCCTTTGAGTTTTTCAAATATCGTTTACCTGTATTTAATTTAGCAGATATTTTTATCGGAATATCTGCTTTAATTTTAATTTATGATATTATAAAAGATAAGAAGAATCTAAATAAACCAAATAAAGGATTATAAATAGTGTCTAAACAAATAATAACCATACTAGTTGTTACTATATTTTTGGTGTCTTGTGTTAATAAAAAAACTATTTTTGAGGAAAATAAAAAAGTCTTAGATAGTAATTTAATAGTTGTGAACTCTCCGCTAACTATGCCCCCTTATTATGCCTTGGAAGAACCTGTTTTAGCTAATAGAACTAAAGATATAGATATAGCTAAAGAAGCAACCCGTG
Organism: Candidatus Hepatincolaceae symbiont of Strigamia maritima; assembly: GCF_055505085.1. NCBI lineage: Bacteria > Pseudomonadati > Pseudomonadota > Alphaproteobacteria > Rhodospirillales > Candidatus Hepatincolaceae > Candidatus Hepatincolaceae symbiont of Strigamia maritima. The sequence goes on along the minus strand of NZ_DBKDTU010000050.1, from coordinate 5,273 downwards.
TAGCTATTTTTCAAAAACAAAATCCTAAAACTTTAAAAAACCTTAGTACTACAGATTTAAAATTTTTAAAAAAAGCTGGATATACTGAGGATACTTCTAATATTAAAGACGTTTTAAATAAAGAAATGCTGGGAATAGTAGAAAAAGATGCAAGTTTTATTAGTAAAATTTTTAAGGGAGAGGATGTTGAACTTCCTAATAAATTAGCAGAATATAATAAATACAATAAACAAACAGATTCCAAACAAATAAATAATAAACAAACAGGATTATAGTATAATAATGTATTGTTATTATTAGAAACAGTAAGTTACAAAGGTAATTTTATGGTAAAACAAGTATTAGTTACTGCTGTCTTATATGTGATACTTCTTAGTAAATCTTTGTTTGCTGAGGAATATTATAATTTTAAACTACCCAACGGTTTAGCCTTTTATATTATTAAAAATAATTCTCCTATAGTTACTTATTCTACTTGGTATAAGGTTGGAGGCATTGATGATCCAAGTAGTCAGGAAGGCATGGCACATTTTGTAGAACATATGATGTTTAAGGGTACTAATAGATTTTCAGTTCAAGATTTCACAACCCTAATGCAAAAAACCGGAGGAACATATAACGCTTTTACCAATCAAGACTTTACAGCCTATTATATTACCATAGCAGAACCTTATTTATATTCTATAATGGAGTTAGAAGCCGATAGAATGCAATGGTTAGTTTTTGATAATGATGATTTTGATAGGGAAAAAAAAGTAATTTTAGAAGAACGCTCAATGATTGTTGACAATAATCCGCTAAGTAGTTTTATGGAAATAATTGCTACTTATATTTTTCCTAATAGTAATTATGGTAGAAGTCTTATTGGGTATAAAGAAAATATCCTAAACATAGATTTACAATCTGCAAAAAAATTCTACAAAAGATATTATGTACCTAATAATGCTGCAGTTTTTATTATCGGAGATGTTGATGTTGGGGAAATAAAAGATTATGCCCATAGATATTATGGTTATCTGCGGAAGCCAATTATTGAAGAACCACGTTTAATGAATAATGAGCAGGAAGTAATATCAGAAGTTGTTGTTAGAGTAAAAGATAAGAGAATTAAACAAAAATTATTCTTACAGAGTTATTTAGCTCCATCAATTCTAACAGATAATTCCCATAAAAAAATTAATACTGCTGCTTTAGTATTATTAGAAGAATTACTTTCCGGTAAATCTTCTTATTTATATGAGGAATTAGTTTTAAAAAAGAAAATAATTACTAATATAGGAGTAAGTTATAACGTAAATAGCAGACTAAATACTTCATTTAACATTATTTTAGTTCCTAATGATAAGATCTCTCTTAATACCTTGCAACAAGAACTAACTTTGGCGATTAATAAAATTCTACACAAAGGATTCACTATTAAGGCAATTCGTTTGGCCGCAAGAAAAATCAGGGATAATATTACTTTTTTGCATGATGATAACTTTTCATACCTCATGTTTTTTGCAAATAATATTATGAGTGGCTTAAGTGTGGAAGAAACTAGAAAACTAGGTTCTAATCTCTTTTTTGTAGATACTGATGAAGTTAATTTTTATATTAAGCAACTATTAACTAAACAACCTCTAAGAGCATATTTACAAAAGGAATAATTTTATTATGCGAATAAGAAACGAGCAACCTATGTTTAACTTTAAACAGTTATATTATCTTTTAACAGTATTGTGTGTAGCTTTAGTTGTAGTAATTTATTATTTCCTAACTCCTAATAAAAATCATTTAGGAACTCGCTTACCTGAGGTTTTAAACAGTATTTCTGAATTTTCCTTAGGAGTTGGTGAACTTAAAGGTTTATTTTTACAAGATACTACTAAGCAAATTATTACGATTTCAGTGATATTTAAAGGAGGTTCTGCATTAGATCCTATAGGAGAAGAGGGGATTAGTGATATTTTCTCACAAATGATGCTCCGTGGTGCTGGGGGAATGTTAGCACAAGAGTTTCATAAAATGTTAGATGAATTTTCTATCAGGGTTAATACCAATGCTACAAGAGATACCTTAGAAATCAATATTACTAGTTTAAGCTTCTATAGAAAGAAAGCTTTTTTAGTTTTAGATTTAATACTCAATGAATTAAGTTTTAAAAGTCAAGAACTAGAATTAGTGAAAAGTTCACAACTTAATAAATTACAATTTGCTGAACAAAATCCGAATTATATGGCAAAGCAAGCAGTACTTGTAGCTATATTTCCTAAAAATAACCTCTTTAGAGCATCTATTGGTACTAAGAAGAGTATTAAAAATTTGCAAGTTAAGAATTTGGTAGCTTTTAAGAATACTTTATTAAATAAAAATGTATATGTTGGTGTAAGCGGGGATATTAATAAGTATGAATTAGAACAGGAAATTAGAAAAATTTTTTTAAAGTTTAATAAACAAACAAAAACCTTAACCTTACCAACCAAAACTAACCCTAACATTACTAATGAAGTTATTCATATTCATAATAATAATTTTACTCAAACTAAAATTTATTTTATCTATCCTATGCCAGAACTAACCTCTATTGAGGGACAATCTTTTATGCTTATTACTACTCTTTTAGCCGGCTGGGGATTAAATTCCATATTAATGGAAAAAATTAGAAAAGAAAAAGGGTTAGTTTATAATATCTCAGGTAGTACTTTTGTTTCAGAATATGGAAATTTTTGGCAGGTAACAGCAAATACACGAGATGATAATACTAAAGAGGTTATGGCAACTTTTAGGAATGTTATGGATAAAGTACAACGTAAACAAATAGATTTTACTAAAATAGCTGATACTAAAGCTTGGCTTATAACTCAGTACTTATCACAATTTCAATCTATTCAAAGTAGTGCTTTTACTTTGGCAAAATTACAAGTTTTAGGGTTTAATTTACAAAACATAATACAAAGATATGAGGCTACAGTATCTAGAGCAGATGTTGAGCAGATTATAGATAAATATCTCTCTAAAGGGTTTTTAACTATTATTATTAGTAATGTAAAATCAAAGATTAATGATGCACAGATAAATAAGTAGTTATTATAGGGTAATAGTATAGGTAAGTATGCCAGGAATGGTGACAAGTTCATAGTAAAAAAATAAAAATCTTTTTAAGATAAATATAATTAGATTAGTTTAAACGGATCGAATTAACAAAGTTTTGTACTAGAATAAATCTCATAACTATAAGATATTATTATTTATTTTAAAAAGCTTTTTCTAATAAATATAAAAAATATACCGTAAACAGTCAAAAATTATCGCTATTTAAACTATCCTAAAGTGTTATTAAATTGTTCATACTACAAAAATAACATATTTAATTATAAAATTTATACCATTTTAAAATCATACTTTTACCAATTACGTTTGTATGTCTACAACTCTTTTGTATGCTTTCTTCCAAAATTACTGTTTCTTCTACACGTTCCCTGATAGAAATACCTTAGTTTAAGTACTCTTGTATGGCTTTATAATTTCTGCTTATAGTATAGAGTTAAGTACTCTTTAAACAATTTATAATTGTAAATTTTATGATTTTTTCTGTTTGCTAAAGAAATAAGATTGTAATTAATCAAAGATTAAAGTATGCTAAAATCAGGTATTAGTAAAAAATAAAGAATAGGAGGTTAAAATGTTAAAAAATACAAAAGTTCTCTGGATAATAAGCCTTATTACAATAGCTATGATTTTTAGCTATACTAAAGTAAGTATAGCTAGTAATAAGGATACTATTAACATCTCTGTAGGAGGAGAGCCTGCAACATTAGATCCTAACTTAATGAGTGGTACTTGGGAGAATAAAATAGCAATAGACCTCTTTATAGGCCTAACTGAAACCTTAGCTGATGGTAGTAATGCTTTAGCTATGGCTACTAAATATAATATCTCAAAAGATGGTAAAACTTATACTTTCTACCTCCGTAAAGATGCTAAATGGTCTGATGGCAGAGCAGTTACAGCTCATGATTTTGAATTTGCATTTACTAGATTGTTAGATCCTAAAACCGCAGCTCCTTATGCTAGTTTAGCTTATTTAATTAAGGGAGCTCAGGAGTTTAATCAAGGAAAAGGTAATAAAGCAGGTGTAGCAGTAAAAGTTATAGATAACTATACGTTAAGAATTACTCTACTTGCTCCTGCTCCTTATTTTCTTGAATTACTAGCTTTTTATGTTTTTAACCCATTACCAAAACATGTAGTTGAAAAATACGGTAAAGATTGGATTAAACCTGGTAATATGGTAAGTAATGGGGCTTATAAGTTAGTAGAGTGGAAGCCGAAGTCTTATGTAAAGGCAACAAGAAATAAAAATTTTTATGATAATAAAAATACCAAGATTGATAATATAGTTTATTATACCCAAGAAGATGAAAGTGCTATATTAAAGAGGTATCGTGCTAAAGAAATTGATATAATTGCGTTTACTAACAATCAATACAGTTGGGTAATGAAAAATTTAAAAGATGAGGCTCACATCGCACCTTATTTGGGAACCTATTACTTTTCTTTTAATATGACTAACCCTAAGTTTAAAGATATCAGAGTAAGAAAAGCTTTAAATTTAGCAATAGATAGAGATTTTATTACCTCAAAAGTAACTAAAACCGGTGAAGTACCAACTCTAAATTTTGTACCAAACGGTTTTAAAGGGTACACCACAGCACAGCCTGATTGGAAAAATCTAACTATGAAACAACGCATAGCCGAAGCAAAAAAACTTTTGAGCGAAGCTGGTTATTCATCAAAAAATCCTCTAACTGTGGAAATTACCTATAATACTATGCAAGCTCATAAAACTATAGCAATAGCAATAGCTTCAATGTGGCAGAAAATAGGAGTTAATGCCAAATTATTTAATAAAGAAGTAGCAGTACATTATGGTGATATGAGAGCAGCTAATTTTGAGGTAGGTAGAGCCGGTTGGGTTGCTGATTACGTAGATGTTAGTACTTTTATTTATTTATTTACCAGTAATGCTGCGAATAATACTTCTAAATATAATAATCCTTTGTATGATAAAGCTTTTTTAGAGGCTATACAAACTGCTGATACTGCTAAACAAATGCAACTCTATAATCAAGCGGAACAAATGTTAATAGATGACAACGCTATAATTCCTATATATTATTATGTAGTTAAGAATCTAGTTTCAAAGAGAGTTAAAGGTTGGCAAAGTACCGAGTTAGATAGGCATCCTACCAGATTTCTATCTCTAGCAGAATAATGATTGTTTTTAATAT
>NZ_DBKDTU010000049.1:0-3132 GCF_055505085.1 Candidatus Hepatincolaceae symbiont of Strigamia maritima | reverse complement strand
ACACTCTATATTCTCAAAATAAACTAAAACAACTTATAAAAAAAGGTACTTCAAGTAGGTTAACTCTTTTAAAAATGCAACAGGTTGGAATTTCATATAATACTTCTCTTAGAGAATTAGAAAAATTACCCTTAACGGCTGAAGAAACAGAGCTTTATGCTGCCATTACTTTTGCAAGAAAAAAACAACTCGGAGCATTTAACTACTCCTTAACAGAAGTACCTACCAATGAGAATGAACCCTATAATATTAAGGATTTACAGAAATTTCTAAGAACCGGCTTTTCTTATGATATTGTAACCAAGATACTAGATAGTTCTAAAGAAGAACTAGAACAATTATTAGAAGAATTGGGGGTTAAATTTTTATGACTACTATTACTTATCTACAATCAATTATCAATACTCTCCCTCTGGCTGTAGCTTTTTTTAATGCAGAACAAAAGCTATTAATTACTAATAAATTGTTATTTGAGATGTGGAATTTAGATAATGATACCTTAGATAGCAATACTGATATTATAGAATTCTTTGAAATTTTAAGAGAACAAAGGTTATATCCGGAAAAAGATAATTTTAAAGAATTTCGCAAAGACTTACTAAGTTTATTCTCAAATCCTTTAGATATGCCTTTACATAATCATTTAATTTTAGTAAACGGTAAAAATATAGAAGAAAAAATTACCAAAGAATCTGGTGGGATTTTATTTACTTGGGAGGATAAAACTAATCTTTGGGATATTACTTATAATCTAAATAGTCATAAAAATATTTTTAATCGTATTGTAGAAAAACACCCAGAGGCAGTAATCGTAGTAGGAACCAGTGGATTAATAGAACATTATAATACTTTATTCAGTGCTCTTTTCAATTTAAAACTAGATTTCCTACAAAGTACTCCTCATATTACTAATTTTTTTAAAGAAATTACTGCTTTATATGATGATGTTGAGGGAATTTCTTACTTAATCGGAAACTCCTTAAATAATAAAATCTTTTCTATTATTATGCAACGTCTTGATAATATTATCTTAAAGGTACAAGGATTTCCTTTACCTAATGGTAGTAATTTTATAATTTTTCAGAATATTGCTCAAAGTGAACAAACTTCTTATTTAAACCAAGAAGCCTTAGGGGAGAGTTTAAAATCTCTGCAACAAAATTTCCTCCAAGATTTTATTAAAATAGCAGATAACCCTTTGATATCCATTATCGGATTTGCAGATTTACTAAAACATCAATACGTAGGAACCCTCAATCACCGACAACAAGAATATACTACTAAAATTATTACTCAAGCAGAATACCTAAAACAAGAACTAAATTATAAACTGGAACTAGCAATCATTGAAGAAAGCAATCAGGAAATTCTTAAAGAATCCATAGATTTAAATGCCGTTATAGCTTATGTTTTACACCAAATTAAACCTAGATTGTTAGAGAAAAGTCTTAATCTAAAATTAAAAATTCCCGAAGCCTTAAGAAATATTACTTCTAATGCAGATATGCTACAGAAGATATTAACTCTATCAACTTTTTATTTAATTACTCAAAATAATTTCAATAGTATTTTGGAAATAGAAATCTCTCAAAGTACGAATATCACCAAAATTACTCTTAGAGATAATGCAACCTCTCCTTTATTAAGCACCAAAGACTTACAAGAGCGTTTTGATCTTAATCTTGCCTTAACATTAATTAAGAAACTAGGAGGTACCTATGATAGTTTTACCAGAAACCGCCAATATCGTAACTTAGTCATCACCTTTAGTACTTAGTTCTAAAAAAGAAAAACTACCTTAAATAAAGGTTAAACTTTTTAGTATAGTTTATTACTCTATTATTATTTGATTATCTTCTAAAATTTTACCTAATAAATATAAAGAGCCACAAATAAAAATTTTCTTATCTCTATGCGTTGATTTCTTGCTAATTTGTAATAGGGCTTCCCTAACATTTAAGGCAGTATTGAGTTTTACACCCAATTTTAAGGCTCTTTCTTGTATCTCAATTATTGAGAAACTATTTTCATGTAAAAAATTTATAGCATAAATCTTATGGTGTTGCACTTTTGCAATAGTAGCTATAAAGCTCCCTAGGTCTTTGGCTTTTAACATAGAAAATATTATATAAACTTCATGACTAGTATTAAACTTCTTAATATAATTCCACAAAGCCATAACCCCATTACTATTATGGGCACCATCTAGAATAATTTCATCCTCATCTTTAAAAGGAACATTATATAGCTCTTTGACAACCTGTAATCTACTAGGCCAAGCTGTTTGAGCTAGTGCCTGCTTTACTTTTGAAATATCTAAACCAATACTATCTATTGCACTTAGAGCACTAATAGCCAGAGCTGCATTATGATATTGGTGTTCCCCTAATAAACTTAATTTTTTTAAGTCAAACACCCTATTATCTCTTAAGGTTAAGATATTGCCTGCCAAACAATATGAATTACCAGCTATAATACTCTTCTTTACCTGTTTTTGTTCAGCTAGAGTCTTAATCACTGTCATAACTTCAGCATTTTGGTAATCTGTAGCTAAAATAGTATTTCTTTTTATTATTTCTGCTTTTTCTGCTGCAATCTCAGTTAGCGTATTCCCTAAATATTCTCTATGATCATAATCTATAGCGGTTAAAATACAGAGCAAGGGACTTTCTATAACGTTTGTAGCATCAAGTCTACCTCCAAGACCGGTTTCTAATAAAGTAAAATCAGCAGAATTATGATAAAACACAAAAAGAGCTATCACCGTATGTTTCTCAAAAATTGATAATCCTGTATATTCTTTATACTGTGCTAATGTTTTATCTATTTCTTGGTAATAAGTATCTGTAATCAATTTACCTTTTATTCTGATTCTCTCATTCATTCTTACTAAATGAGGAGACGTAAAAACATTAACTGAAAAATCATGTGCTTCAAGTATTGCTCTCATAAAAGCAATAGTAGAACCTTTCCCATTAGTCCCAGCTACATGAATAACATTTAAAATTTTATTCTGAAAATTTCCTAGTTTGTCTAGAAAATTTTTCATATTCTCTAAAGCTAGAATATATTTAGTCTGGATCATTAATTAGATATTACTATTATTATTATTAAGGCACAAGATGGTTTACA
>NZ_DBKDTU010000048.1:0-3171 GCF_055505085.1 Candidatus Hepatincolaceae symbiont of Strigamia maritima | reverse complement strand
TTTTGGAGTAGTGTTTATCTCTGTAAAAACCTATAGAGAAAATAGAGAGTATAAGATCTCTAAAATCTATAGTAATGTAATGGATAATAAGGGCTATCTTGCAGGTAAATATGATGATATCATTGATACTATTCCTAAAATTATACCCAAAGTACTGCCCAAAACAATGCCTAAGATATTAGATTTTCCTAAACCTATCTTACCAAAGGCTCTTATTAAGGATAAACCGGCAGATGTGAAGTATACTGATATAAATGCGGTTGATAATTTAGGGAAAAATATCTTAATGCAGGCAATAGAAAATCAAGAAAGTTTAGAGTTTATTACGACTTTAATAGAGAAAGGGGCAGATGTAAACGTTAAAGATAATAATGGGAATAATTCTTTAATGTATGGGGTATCATTCTCTAATAATATAGAAATTATTAAAGTTATTATTAAAGCAAAAGCTTTGATTAATGCTGTGAATAATAGCGGTAAAACTGCTATAATGTTTGCTGCACAATATAATGATAATAAAGAAATAATTAGCTTGTTAGTAGATGAGCTTGCCAAGGTAGATATTAAAAATGAAGATGGCTTTACAGCTCTAATGTTAGGGGTTACTACTAATAATAGAGTTGAGATAATCAAAGAATTACTCATAGTAGGAAGTAATGTTAATGATAAAGATGAAAACGGATATAATTCATTAATGTTAGCAATAAAATTTAATAAATCTATTGCTATAATAGAAGCTTTAATAAAAGCCGGAGCAACGGTAAATTATAGAGCAAAAGATTCTTATAATTCTTTATTACTTGCGGCTGAATTTCATAATAATACTAAAGTATTAGAATTATTACTTACATTAGGTGTAGATACTGCTGTAAAAACTTCTATACTGCAAACCCCATTAATGTTAGCTGCAAAATCTGAAAATATAACCATGTTAAGATTAATATCAAAAAAGGGATTTAATGATATTAATACCCAGGATAAAAACGGAGATAGTGCTTTATTATTAGCAGCAAAATACAATAAGAACATAAATGGTTTAGCATTTCTTATTAGTGCTAAAGCTAATCTTAATTTGCAAAATCATATGGGGCAGAATGCCCTCATGGTAGCAGCTAAAAATAATAATAATCCTAAGGTTATTAATTATTTATTAAAAGAAAATATAGATATTACAATAAATGATAAACAAGGTTATAATGCTTTAATGTTAGCGGCACAATACAATAATAATTCTGAGGTTATCAAGTTATTATTACAAACGCAGATAAATCCTTTATATAGCAATAGAGCCGGATTTAATGCTTTAATGGCTGCGGCTTTAGGTAATAGCAATCAAGAAGTGCTTAAGGCTTTAATTGCAGTTAAAATAGATGTAAATGCTAAAGATAATAAAGGTTATACAGCAATTGACTATGCCAGGGGTAATTCTAAACTAGTTAATACACCTGTTTATTGGAAATTAAATGATTTAAGCAATTAATATGATAAGTATGTGCAAGACTCTTTTTTTTATAATAAGTTTATTTATAATTGTAGAAAGTTCTCTAGCTTGGGGCAATAGAGAAAGAATTAAATTTGATAATGTAGCTGAATCTAGCATTACTAATGAGAGGTCAAGCAGGAGATCTCCTGATATAAATAAAAGAGCGAACAATGTAGCTGAATCTAGCATTACTAAAGAGAGGTCAAGCAGGAGATCTTCTGATAGAAAAACTAAAAGATCGCAAACTAAAGAAAAAGCCCCTAGCTCGACCAAGAGAAATAAAACTTTACCCATAATTAAAGAAAAAAATAAGGAGTTTGTTTTTGAATTAATTCGTGATAATAACTACTCTACTTTAAAATTTTTAATACAACAGAATGTTAGTGTAATTAATACAACTAATCAACAAGGATTAACTCCTTTATTTTATGCGGTACAGAGATTAGCTAGTAATAAAATTATAGAGTTATTAATTAAATATTCTGATTTAGAAAATACTATTGAGAGTAATCGTAAAAATATTTTAATGTATGCTTTAGAAAATAAGCTTAATCCTGTAGTAATAGTTAAGATTATTACAACAGATATAGATATTAATACTAAAGATGCTGAGGGTAATACTGCTCTACATTATGCAATAATGTATAATGCTTCTACTGCAGTACTACGGCAAATAATTAAAAATGATGCAAGCATCAATGCTTTAAATAATTCAGGAGAAAATGCACTGATTATAGCAGCTAGGTATTCCTCAGGAATTGCTAATATTAATATCTTAATCAAGAATGGTATAGATAGTAAAGCAGTAGATAATATGGGGATATCTCCTATTATTGCAGCGGTTTTTAATAAAAATCCGGAGATTTTAAGATTTTTTATAGGAAAAAGAAAAATCTTTGATATTAATTATCAAAGTCAAACCGGAGGAAATGCCTTAATGTATGCTATTTCTCAGAATAATCTAAGATATGTAAGAAATTTAATTAATGCTAGAATAAATATAGAAACAGCTGATAACAATGGAAAAACCGCCCTAATGTATGCTGCTCAATTATCTACTAATACTGATATTCTAGCATTATTAATTAGATCAAAAGCAAATCCTAATACTATAGACGGTAATGGTAAAACCGCCCTAATGTATGCTACAAGATATAATAGTAATCCTAAAGTATTAGAGTTTTTATTAGCTTTAAAAAATATAGATATTAAGCTAAGGGATAAGAATAATAAAACCGCTTTTGATTATGCTAAATATAATCAAAACATAGCAAAAACAGCTATTTATTGGCAATTAAATAATATGACAATAGGTAATCATAAACCGCAACAGAAATCTAAAACTAGAAGATAAGCATCTTATTTTTAATAAAATTACTTAGCAAAGAATCGTTTATAAGGCATATTATATATCTTTATTACGATCTTTTAGATAATTTACTAAAAAGTAATTAGTAAGATATTGTTCACAAATTGTATGAGTAAGAATTAACACTTTATCATCTAAAGAGTTAGAGTTATTAATCTTTTCTAAAAAATTAAGTTCTTGTTTCTCCAAAAGTTTAATAAACTCATTAATATTATGCATTAGATTCTCCCCATGATTACATTAATACTTATAGTGTATAATAATTTCTTTACTTAATTACGCTATTTTCTTATTATTATAAATAATATGTATTATAATT
>NZ_DBKDTU010000047.1:0-384 GCF_055505085.1 Candidatus Hepatincolaceae symbiont of Strigamia maritima | reverse complement strand
TTAACGCATTTTACTTCTGTATTAAGTTCTTTCTGTAATCTTACTAAGCCTTTTAATTCTTTTGTCATCTTAAAAACTTTAAATATCTTACTATATTCTTAGGTTATCATAACTATTTAGTTCCGTCAAGCGTATCATTGCTAAAAATTACTTGACTTTTTTTTGGTTATCTTTAAACTTTAAAAAGTAATCCGGCATAGCTCAGTGGTAGAGCAGTTGACTGTTAATCAATTGGTCGTAGGTTCGAATCCTTCTGCCGGAGCCACTTTATAATCCTAAATTCTATAAAAACTCTATGGTCTCAGGGTTGTCAAGGGAAAAATAAAATATTTAAAATGTTGATTTTGTGGGATTTATGGATTAGTAGAAAATTGCTCTGTTACA
>NZ_DBKDTU010000046.1:0-3190 GCF_055505085.1 Candidatus Hepatincolaceae symbiont of Strigamia maritima | reverse complement strand
AATTAGTATACTAGAACTAGAGACTTATGAGTAAAGATAATTATTTATTACCACATATAATTTTTTACTGCTAAATTTGCATTTTGAAAATTTTTCTGTTATAATAACTATTAGTGATATTAAAGTCACATTTCAAATTTTAATCTTTCTAGATTAATCTTTTCTAGGGCTTACTTTGTAAGTGTTAGTAAGTGTTTTTATAAAATAAGAACTTAATATTAGCAACATAAGGAAGGTTGCCGTTTTGATAAAAATTAGTAAATTAAAAAATATTATAGCAGAAACAACAATTAGACCGTTAGTTTTGCTTTTTTCTATTGTGCTTATTATCTTATTTATAGTTTTTTGTACAATATATCCTAATAAAACATTTTTACTTTTTAGATTATTAATAGACTATACTGTAAAACATTACGGTTGGTGGATTATATTCTCCACCAGCTTTTTTTTATTATTTATTTTATTTTTAGGTGTTAGTAAATACGGAAACTACAGGATAGGAGGAGAAACTGCACAAAAAGAATTTAGTAATTTTTCATGGTACTCTATGTTATTTGCCGCAGGTATGGGTATAGGAATTGTGTTTTTCGGAGTTGCAGAACCTTTATCACATTTCGCAGAACCCATGCCATATTTAACAAATAATTCTAATGATAGCTTAAGAATAAAAGCACTAGTTGCAACTTTTTTTCATTGGGGATTACATCCTTGGGGTATTTACGCAATAGTCGGGTTATCATTATCTTTATTTTGTTACGGTAAAAATCTTCCCCTTTCTTTTAGATCAATTTTTTATCCAATTTGGAAAGATAAAATTTTCGGGAAAAGAGGAGATATAATAGATACATTAACAATTATTGTTTGTTTACTAGGCATTTCAACATCTTTAGGTTTTGGTATTAAACAAATAAGTTCTGGAATAAGTTTAATATTTTATATGGAAAATAGTATATTATTACAAATACTTCTTTTGTGTGCTACTTTTATAATAACCGTTATTTCTGTGCTAACCGGAGTTAAGAACGGAGTAAGAATTTTAAGTGAGTTAAATATTAAAATAGCGATAATTTTTGCTATATTAATATTTTTGTTAGGTCCGACTTTATCTATTTTACAAGTTTTCGTTAGTAGTTTAGGAAGCTATTTTCAAAATTTATTAGGTATGAGTTTTTGGGTAAATTCTAATAACCCAGCTTGGCAATCTTCTTGGACAATATTCTATTGGTCTTGGTGGATATCGTGGTCCCCTTTTGTCGGTATTTTTATTGCTAGAATTTCAAAGGGACGTAAAATTAGAGAATTTGTCTTAGCAGTTGTCTTGCTACCTTCTTTATTAAGTTTCTTATGGATTACTATTTTAGGTTCAACTGCCGTAGATCAGATAATTGCAGATGGTAGTTCTAATTTAATAGGAGCAGATGCATCCGTATCACTATTTTATATGATACAAAACTTAACTCCGTTAATTAGTATTAGTAGTATTTTTAGTACCGCATTATCAGTTTGTGCTATATTGTTAATATTTTTATTTTTTATAACCTCTGCAGACTCAGCATCAATTGTAATAAATAGACTTAGTACAAAAAAGCTTATTAATAATAGCCAGCAAACTATATTAAAAGTATTTTGGGTGATGATTTTATTTATTGTTGCTTTTTATTTAATGTTTGGTACTACTACCGGAGAAAAAATTACATCATCAATACAAACAGCAGTTATTTTATCAGCTCTTCCATTTTCTTTAATCCTAATACTTTGCTGTTACAGCACTATAAAATATTTAAAAGATATAAAAGTAAACAAATAGATAAATATTGCTACCGCTTATAAAATTTCTATTTTACAAAGTTACATACTAATTAATTTTTTTTATACTAATTTAGTATAATTTCTATATACGAGCATAATAAATATTAAAGAGAAACATTATGATTAATAAATTACTAGCAAAAATTACCGATTATCCTTTTGCACAATTAAGTAAATTACTTAATTACCAAAGTAGTAGTCTAGACATCAATTTATATATCGGAAATCCTATTAAAGCTATCTCTCCCGTAGTCGGAGAGATTATGCACAAGTATGCTAAAGATCTTAACCAATACCCTACAGTAGAAGGAATAACAGAACTTAGAACGGCTATTTCTAATTTTTTAAAAAGAAGATATACTATTCCCAAATTAAGTTTAAATGAAGATAATATCCTACCTGTATGCGGTTCTAAAGAAGCTTTATTTAATATAGCTTGTTTAGAAAATATTTTTGCTGAGAATATTACTTCGCACAAAAATCCTAAAAACCTATTTTTAATGCCTAACCCCTTTTATCAGGTATATAAGGCTTCATGTCTTTTAAACGGTGGTACTCCTTATTATTTAGAAGCCAATGTAAGTAATAACTATCAACCTGATATTTCTTTACTTAGCCAAGAAATTTTAGAACAAACTAAATTGGCTTTTATTTGCAATCCTTCTAATCCTCAAGGTAGCATTATTAGTATAGAGTTATTAAAGAAGAGTATAGAAACCGCCCGTTATTATGGTTTTCAATTAGTATTTGATGAATGCTACAATGATCTTTATTACTATGAAAAACCTTATAGTGCTTTAGATGCTACAAATTTATTAGATGGAACTTTAAAAAATATTATTATAACCAACACTTTATCTAAACGTTCCTCTGCAGCAGGATTACGCTCAGGATTCCTCTTAGGAGATACTGAAATAATTAAAGAGTTTATTAAATTAAGAAGTTATACCTCTCCGGTAATGCCTATCCCTATTATGCACGCATCTACTTTCTTATGGAATGATGATACCCATGTTGCAGAAACCAGAAGCTTCTACAATTACAATATTGCTTTAACTACTAAATATTTCAAAGGGTATACAGGGTATAGAGAGCCTCAAGCTGCTTTTTATGTATGGCTTAAGGTTAAGAATGCTCTAGAATTTACTAAAAATCTATATTTAGCAGAAAAAATCAGAGTATTACCTGGAGCTTTCTTAACAGAAGCAAATGAATTCGGAGAAAATCATGCTCACGATTATATAAGAATTGCATTAGTGTATGAGCCTTACATTATGGAAGAAGCTCTAATAAAAATACGCAAACATTTAGAAAATTATTAACCCCTATGTTAGTATCTTTCTTAATAAAAAGTTTTGTTAGTTTATTATTATGTATAGCA
>NZ_DBKDTU010000045.1:0-13036 GCF_055505085.1 Candidatus Hepatincolaceae symbiont of Strigamia maritima | reverse complement strand
CTTATTTAATTTTTAAAATAGTTTCTTGGATTAATATCCCGGCTTTAAATTTATCTAAAATATTATTTACCGAGGTATGCAGTAGATCTAAAAATATATCTGGATAAATCCCCATAAACAATAACAATACTGCTATTGTAGCCAATGCCGTTCCTTCTTTAAAATTCACATCTTTAATTTCTTTACATAAAGCTGCCAAATTACCGAAAATAACTTTATTATAGACAGTGAACATGGCAATAGCACTTATTATCATGGTAAAACTAAATAATCCTGCAAATACTCTATTAGTATAAAACAAACCACTTAGCAACAAAAATTCTCCTACAAAAGCACCTGTAGAGGGAAATCCTATACTGGCTAAAGAAAAAATCATAAAAAAGAACGATAACACAGGAGTTACCTTTACTAAACCTGTTATTTTCGCTTTTTCTAAATTAGATTTTTGTACTCTATTAGAAATAATTAACACACTTAGAAATAGTCCTGTATTAAATAAAGCATGGCTCATAGATTGATAAATTGCCCCTTCTAATCCCTGAACAGTTAAAGAAAATACACCCACACAAATAAGCCCCATGTGAGAAATAGAAAAATAAGCAATAAATTTATTAATATTCTGTTGTGTAAAAGCAATTATTCCGCAATAAATCACATTAATTAAGGTAAGAATATAGACTAAATAAATATAATCTAAACTAGCAACAGGAAACATCGGAAGCATAAATCTTATAAATCCATACATCCCAAACTTTACCAAAATTCCTGAGAGTATAATATTGAGGGGAATTGGAGCATTAACATAGGTATCAGGCAACCAAGTATGAAAAGGAAAAATAGCAGACTTAATAGCAAAACTGATAAACATTGCAATCCATAGCATGTTTTGTAATTCCGGAGAGAAAGCAAATAAAGATAATCTCTCAATAGAAGAGGTTCCTGTGGTAACTATCATCACTAAAATAGCAATTAACATGAATACAGAGCCGGCAAAAGTATATAAAAAAAACTTAAAAGAAATAAAAAATTTATCTTTTCCTCCCCAAATCCCAATAATAATAAAAACCGGAATAATAGATATTTCAAAAAAGATATAAAATAGAATTATATTTAAAGACAAAAACATCCCGATAGTACTAGTTTGTAATATCAAAAAAACACAATAATATATTTTACCCTTTTGCTTTATATCACTAAATAATAAAGCTATGATATTTAAAAAAGAAGTTATCAGAATAAATAATAAAGTAATCCCATCTAACCCTAAATGATAGGATAAGTCTATGGGTTGGTACAATATTATTTTCTCAACAAATTGAAATCCCTCCGTTACTCTTTTAAAATTAAAAGCTAAATAAATTACTAAAATAAAGTTAACGCTTGATGCAAGAACACTAATATATTTAGAATTTGTTGCAATCGTTTCCTCTTCTCCTTTAATAGTTAAAATAATTAATACCCCAATTAAAGGAACAACTATTAATAAAGATAAAATATATAGGGCTTCCATGTTGTTTTTAAGTCCTTATTATAAACCAAGTAAGAATTAAACACATACTTATTATCATTACAAAGATATAGTGATATAAATATCCTGTTTGCAATTTAGAGATAATTCTGGAGCCTCTATAAAAAATTCCAGCAACTAGATTAGGTCCTAAATTATCTATTATTTTTTCATCTACTATTTTATAAAAAAACTTACTAAGGTAAGTATAGGGTTTTACAAAAATTTTATCATAGAATTCATCAAAAAACCATTTGTTATAAAAAAAGTTATATAATCCTGGAAACATTTTATTTAGTCTTTTAGGTAGAGTTTTATCACTAACATACATTATATAAGCAAAGAATATCCCTAAACCCGTACAAATTAAAGGGAGACTTCTAATAAAAGAATTGTGAACTATTTCAAAACCCAAAGCATTCAAAACAATAGTATCTCTCCAAAAAATATGCCTAGATTTCCCTACTAAATCATCATAGAAAAAATTACCGAAAATTATAGAAAATATTGCTAATATTATTAATGGTACAATAAAGTATCTGTTGGGTTCATGAATTTTTTTAGCAACAACTGCATCTGTATTAGATGTACCGTGAAATACTAAAATTAATAATCTAAAACTATAAAAAGCCGTTAGAAATACTGTTCCTACACTAAGCATATAAGCAATTTGAGCATAAATATTTTTATCTGCTAAATTATACGCTCCTTCAATAATAAAATCTTTAGAGTAATAACCGGAAAACGGCGGTAACCCTGCTAAGGTTATCGCTCCTATTAGGGTTATTATATAGGTAAAAGGAAGACGCTTCCATAGCCCTCCCATTTTTCTGATATCTTGTTCTCCTGATAAAGCGTGAATCACTGCACCGGCGGCTAAAAACAATAAAGCCTTAAAAAAAGCATGACTAAACAAATGGAACATGGCACCACTATATAAAGAAACCCCTATTCCTAAGAACATATATCCCAGTTGAGACATTGTAGAATAAGCAATTATTTTCTTAATATCATTTTGCACTGTAGCAATAGTAGCAGCCACAAATAAAGTAAGTGCTCCAACTATAATAATAATATTCAATAAAACTGGGGATTCTGTATAAAGAGGAGATAGTTTTACAACTAAAAAAATACCTGCTGTTACCATAGTAGCAGCATGAATTAATGCTGAAACAGGGGTTGGACCTTCCATAGCATCAGATAACCATGTATGCATTAATAACTGTGCAGATTTAGTACATGCAGCTATAAGAAACAATAAACAAATTAAACTAATCACACTAAAATTATATCCCATAATACTAAAAGTTACATCAGTAAAGGAGCTAGCCTGACCAAAGATATTATCAAAACTTACGGTTCTAAATAAAATGAAAGTTGTTAAAATCCCTAATATAAAAGCTGCATCTCCTATTCTGTTAATTACAAAAGCTTTAAGAGCTGCATTAGTAGCACTGCTTTTCTCGTACCAAAAACCAATTAATAAATATGAGCAAAAACTTACTAATTCCCATCCTAAAAACATTTGTACTAGATTATTTGAAGTTACTAAAAATAACATACTAAAAGTAAATAAACTTAAATAAGCCTGAAATCTTCTAATGCTTACATCTCCTTCCATATACCCACGGGAATAAATATGTACTAATAAAGAAATTAATGTTACTAATAAATACATAGAAACTGAAAGGACATCAAAATTAAAACTCCAATCAATATATAAATTACCCGAAGTTAAGAAATGGAAAATATCTATAACCTTAGCACTATCATTTTTTATTACCTCTTGAAACATGAAAAGACCGATACAGAAAGAAATTATAATAGAGCTAGTAGTAATTACCCAAGCTAGAGTATCTATTCTATAATATGATTTTTTAGAAACATCCCTTTTGATAAAAGCTAGTAGTCCTGCTAAGAAGCTAGCTATAAGAGGAATAAATACTCCTAAAACATATGACATACTATCTTTTATCCTTTCATTATATTAATGTCATCAATCCAAATTGATGACTTATTTTTAAAATACACAACCATTATAGACAACCCTATAGCTATCTCAGTAGCTAACACAGTTAAAATAAATAATACAAATAATTGACCCGTATAATCTCCTAAAAAAGCCGAAAAAGCTACCAAATTAATATTTACTGCTAATAAAATTAATTCTAAGGACATCAATAAGAAAATGATACTTTTTCTATGTACTAGAATCCCTACAACCCCTACAATAAATAAGATTGCGGCTACTGTTAAATAATGTATAAGTGTAATTTCCATAACCTAAATTTTCTCCTCTTTTATCAATACAGTATCATTTTATTGATAAATATTATATTAGTATCAAGCATTCCTTAAATTCCTTCCTCCCTATCAACTGAAATAATTCGCACTGATGCTGAGCCGTTTCTTTCATTTTGTTCTTTTATATTTTGTTTTTTATTCTCAAATGACCTAACATAAGTTAAAACTACAGCTCCTATCATACCAACTGTTAGAATTAATCCACAAACAATAAAAATATAAGCATATTTAGTATATATTAAATAACCTAAACCATGTGCATTAGTTAAATTTAAATTTACTTCATTATCCAGAATAGGACTGCTTGAGATTAATCCAGAATTAAATACTAACACAATTTCTACAATTAAAATAATACCGATAAGAGCACCTAGAACAAATATTTTTGAGAAAGGTTTTCTTTGTTCTGATACTTTAATATCTAACATCATAACTACAAATAAAAATAATACCGCTATAGCCCCGACATATACAATTATTAACACCATTGCTACATATTCAGCTTTTAACATAACAAATAATACAGCAGCATTAAAAAAGGTTAAAATCATATATAATACGGAGTGTACTGGGTTTTTAGCTATAATTACTGCAAAAGCCGAGAAAATCAAAAGCGTTGCTACTATATAAAATAAGAGACTAATTAACATCTTTTATTTACTTTCATTAAAAATTTAATTGAATTTATCATATACTACAAATTAACGATATGGGGCATCTATCCTCAAGCGTTCCTGTAAATAGCTCTCCCACCTATCACCGTTATCTAAAAGTTTTTCTTTATTATAATAAAGCTCTTCCTTAGTAACCGTAGCATTTTCTACATTAGGTCCCAATACAACAGCATCCACAGGACATGCTTCTTCACATAACCCACAAAAAATACATCTGCTTAGGTCTAAATCATACTTAGTAGTTCTTCTACTCCCATCGGGTTTCTCTTCAGCCTCTATGGTAATAACTTGTGCCGGACAAATTACTTCACATAACTTACAAGCAATACATCGTTCCTCACCGCTCTCATAACGTCTAAGCGCATGTTCTCCCTTAAACCTGGGACCAATAGGTGCTTTTTCATAGGGATAATTATAAGTAACCTTAGATTTAAAGAACATATATTTAGTGGTAAGCCATAACCCTTTAAAAATATCAAAAAGTAAAAAAGATTTTAAGAATTTCAGTATTGACTGTAACATTGATTGTATCCTTGTTATATATGTACTTTTGGCAAAGAGCCAAAGAATTGCAAATAAGTAGAAACTAAAATTACTGCTAATAATGATATTGGTAGAAATACCTTCCAACCTAAACGCATTAGTTGATCGTATCTATATCTGGGCAAAGTACTTTTTAATTGTATCACAATCACTAATAAAATTAAAACCTTTAGTGCAAACCAAATAAAACCCGGTATTATTTTTAGAAATTCAAGATTAAATGGAACTAACCATCCTCCTAAAAATAACAATGTAGTAAAAGAAGAAACTAAAATCATATTGGCATATTCACCTAAATAAAATAAAGCAAAAGCAAATCCTGAGTACTCCACATGATAACCGCTTACCAGTTCTGCCTCTGATTCCGGCAAATCAAAAGGATGTCTGTTAGTTTCAGCCACCCCTACAATAAAAAATAAAATAAATAACGGTAATAATTTAAAAACAAACCAACCATTTTGTTGTGCCATTACAATATCCGTTAAATTAAAAGAACCTACATTTAAAACCACACTTACTACAATTAATCCCATAGAGAGTTCATAAGAAATCATTTGTGAGGAAGAACGAATTGCTCCTAAAAAAGCATATTGTGAATTAGAAGCCCATCCGGCAATAATAATACCATACACTCCTAAAGAAGACATTGCTAATAAATAAAGCACCCCTACATTAATATTAACAAATACCATATTAATATCTATAGGAATTACCGACCAAGCTGAAATAGCCACTACAAAAGTAATAATAGGTGCTAATAAAAAAAGTATTTTACTAGCATTAGTAGGAATAATAGTTTCTTTTAATAATAATTTTAAACCATCTGCTAAGGGTTGTAATAAGCCCAAAGGTCCTACTACATTAGGACCTTTACGCAAATGAATAGCTCCGTGTACTCTTCTTTCAATCCAGGTTAAATAAGCTACACAAAATACTAATACTAAAATTGCTATTACTATTTTTATTAATAAAAATAAAGTAGGCCAAATATATATATCTAAAAAAGGATTATGTGGTAGTATTTGATACAAAAACTCAAACATTCACTTGTTTCTCCTCTTGTATCTTTCTAGGATTAATAACTTTTGAACATTCAGCCATAGTCGCAGAATTTCTACTTATGATATCAGTTAAATAATAATCTTTTATACTATTTACTAAGCTTCTGTGATTAATTTTACCCTGTGTTCCGAATTCTAAGAATTCATTATGCACAACATTATCAAGCATATTAAAAATAGGATTAATTGCAATCATTCTTTCTCTAACCTGCTTGAGTGTATTATAAGGTAAAGTTTTATTTATACATTCTGAAAAAGCCCTGATAATTTTCCAATCTTCCTTAGCTTCTCCTAATAAATGTACTGCTTTATTAGACCTTTGTACACGTCCTTCGGTATTTACATAGGTTGCATCTTTTTCTAACCATAACCCTCCCGGTAAAATCACATTAGCAACAGCTGCTCCTTTATCACCATGATGCCCTTGATATACTACAAAAGTATTTTCTAATTTTCTAGTATTAATTTCATCTGCTCCTAATAGCCATACAAATTTTATATCATTTGCCTCGGTTTGTGACAGAATATCATGAACAGAGAAGTTTTTATCCTTTGGCACAAACCCAATATCTAAACCTCCTACATTAGAAGCCTTGGTATGCAATACATTAAACCCGTTAAAATCTTTTGTAACTACACCGTATTTAATACTTAATTCTCTAAGTTTATATAATAAAACCTCTGCATCAGAATTATTAAACAGTTCTCTACCTATTATAATCATAGGTTTTTTAGCTTGTTTTAGAATTTTTGTAAAATGATGTTTTCCATCAAGAAGTTCTTGAATAATTAATGTTGAATCCCCTAAATACTGATATTGATAATTAAGCGCTGATTGTTTACCAATCAATGCTATAGGAAAATTACCTTGTAGGTATCTTTTACGAATTCTAGCGTTAATAATCGGTGCCTCAATCCTAGGATTACTATTTATAATTAAGCATGTATCACTTTCTTCGATACCGCTAATTGTTGTATTAAAGATATAACTAGCACGAACTTTGTTATCAATTAAAGCCCCATCCTGCCTACTATCTATAATTTCAGAATCCAAAGAATTAATTAAATCTTTTAGGGCAACCATTGCCTCTACATCAGCAAAATCTCCGGCAATTGCAGCAATATCTCTACCGCTTAAGGGAATTAGAACTTTTTTAATCTCTAAAAAAGCCTCATCCCATGTTACTTCAACAAATTTATTATCATGCTTAACAAGGGGTTTATCTAGTCTTTGTACCCTAAGAGCATCACAAATGTATCTAGATTTATCAGCCAACCATTCTTCATTAATATCTTCATTTACCCTTGGTAATATTCTAACTACTGATAAGCCTATACTATCAGCTCTAACATTACTACCTACGGCATCCATTACATCAATAGTATCAGTATGTGTTAATTCCCAAGGACGCCCTTTAAAAGCATAAGTGTGATGAGTTAATGCTCCAACTGGGCAAATATCTGCTAAATTACCCGATAATTCAGAGGTCAAACAACTATCCACATATGTTGCTATTTCCATATGCTCACCTCTACTAATGCCCCCAAGTTCATAGGTTCCAGCTATGTCATCTGCAAATCTAATACATCTAGTACAATGAATACATCTGGTCATAACAGTTTTAATAAGCGGTCCGAAATTTTTTTCCGGCACAGCTCTTTTTTCTTCTTTATAAACACTTTTGTATAAACCATACTTCATAGTTTGGTCCTGTAAATCACATTCCCCGCCTTGGTCACAAATAGGGCAGTCAAGGGGATGATTAATTAATATAAACTCTAAAATACCCTGCCTTACTTTATCTACATTCTGACTATCAGTAATAATTTGCATACCCTCGCTTACCTCTTGAGTACAAGAAGGAATAGGTTTTTTGGAACCTACCATTTCCACTAAACACATTCTGCAATTACCGGCAATATTGAGTTTTTCATGATAACAAAAACGTGGGATCTCAACTCCTATATTATCACAAACCTGCATAACTGTTAAACCTTTATCTACGTTATATGCTTTGCCATTAATTTTAATATTAGGCATCTTATTTTATCCTTACTATGAACAACTTATGCTTGTTTTAATTCTATATTCTTTTTATATTCACTAATTCTTTTTATTAATTCAGGTTTATAATGTCTTAACATACCCTTAATTACAAAACTGGCAGCATCTCCTAATCCGCAAATCACATTTCCCTCAATATTACCCACGATATGTTCCAAGGTATCTATTTCTGATAAATCTGCACTGCCTACGATAAATCTCTGCATCATTTTTGCCACCCAACCAGTACCTTCCCGACAAGGAGTACACTGACCACAGCTCTCATGCATATAAAAAGTTGATAAAATAGAAATAATTTTAATAAGATCTACAGATCTATCAAAAACCATGATTGCTCCAGATCCGCAAGCACTCCCTACGGCTTTTAAAGAATCAAAATCCATATTTAATTTATCACAATAGGTTTTTGGTAAAATCGGTGTAGAGGCTCCCCCGGGAATTACTGCCTGTAAATTCTCCCAACCACCAATTACCCCTTCAGCATGTACCTCTATGATCTTTCTTAAGGAAACTCCCATTTCTTCTTCTACAATGCAGGGCTTATTTACACTACCAGAAATACATAACACTCTGGTACCGCTTGAATTCGGTACTCCTAAGGAAGAATACCAAGCTGCACCTCTTTTTAAAATAGCTGGTACCGTGGCAATACTTTCCACATTATTTACAACCGTTGGCTTACCGTATAACCCTATATTAGCAGGAAAAGGTGGTTTCATTCTAGGTTGCCCTTTTTTACCTTCTAAACTTTCAATTAGAGCACTTTCTTCTCCGCAAATATAAGCCCCTGCCCCTAAATGGATATAAACATCTAAGTCGTATAAATCACAAGCCTTTTTTCCTAAAAGTTTAGCTTTATATGCCTCATCTATTGCTTGTTGTAGAATTTGTGCTTCTTTATAATATTCACCACGTACATACACATAACAAACCTTAGCATTAATGGCATATGAGGCAATAAGAATACCCTCTAAGAGTTTAAAGGATTCATATTTAAAAAGTTCCCTATCTTTACAAGTACCTGGCTCTCCTTCATCACCGTTAATTACTAAATACTTCTCTTGATGATTATTAGGATTAATAAATGACCACTTCATACCTGTAGAAAAAGAAGCACCACCCCTACCTTTTAACCCTGATTTCTTCATTTCATCAACAATATAAGCAGAACCTTTTTGAAGTATCTCTTTTGTGTTGATAAAATCCCCTAATTTTTGTGCATCACTTAAGTTAATAGCCAGTTGCTTATTTAAATTATTAAAAATTCTATCACTATCTTTAAGCAATTTAATTACACCTATCATTTTGCATTAATTAACCTATTATTTACCTTGACTTACTTTTTAGATTAGTAATAATATCCTGAATATTATCTTTAGTTAAGTCTTCAAAATATTCATCATTTATTTGCATCATAGGAGCATTACAACAAGCCCCTAAGCATTCAACTTTAGTAATTGAAAAAAGACCATCCCTAGAAATTTCTCCACCAACTTTAGTTCCTGTTTCTACTTCTAAAAAATTTAAAATATTATAAGCACCCCTTACGAAACACATAACATTACAACACAATTGAATATGATATTTCCCCACCGGCTTTAAATTATACATTGTATAAAAAGATGCAACCTCATAAACCTTAATTTCCGGAATTTCTAAGAAATTAGCTACATAACTAAGACATTCCCGCGATAAATAACCCTTATTCTGTTTTTGTGCCAAAGTTAAAAACGGCATTAGGGCACTTTGTTTTCTCTCAGAGGGATATTTAGCTAGGAGTTTTCTTGCTTCCTTAAGATTGTTACCATTAAATTTAAACTTAATCATCTGTCTACCTCGCCAAACACTATATCTAAACTACCTAATGTTGCCGGTAAATCTGCTAACTGATAACCAATCATAATATGTTTAATTGCTTGTAGATGTGCAAAACCGTTTGCCCTTAATTTTACTTTGTAAGGCTTATTAGTACCATCTGATACTATATATACACCGAATTCACCCCCTGGTGTTTCCACTGCAACATAGACTTCTCCCTTAGGAGTTGAAAAACCTTCTGAGAATAATTTAAAATGATGAATTAATGCTTCCATTGATTCTTTCATTTCAGCTCTAGGAGGAACACTAATTTTATAATCATCAGACTTGTAAGGACCAATTGGCATTTGTGCTAGTACTTGTTTAACTATTTTTATACTCTGATAAATTTCTTTTACTCTTACTAAGTAACGCTCATAGCTATCACCATGACTGCCCACTATAATATCAAAATCTAATTTATCATATATTGCATAGGGTTGGGATTTCCTTAAATCCCAAGGGATACCCGAGGCTCTTAAGTTAGGTCCTGAAAATCCGAAATCAATTGCTTCTTCTTTTGATACAATACCTATATCTACGGTTCTTTGTTTAAAAATACGATTCTCAGTAATTAAACTTTCAATATCAGTTAAAACCTTAGAAAAATTATCCAGCCATAACATAATTTTTTCAGGTAATTCTATTGGTATATCACGATACACACCACCGGGACGAATATAATTTAAGTGCATTCTAGCTCCTGAGGCTGCTTCAAAAAATTCCATGATCTTTTCCCTCTCTTCATAACCCCAAACCATCGGAGTCATAGCTCCTACATCCATTGCTACTGCTCCTACGGAAAAGAGATGTTTAGAAATCCGACTTAACTCATCAAATAATACTCTAATATATTGTGCCCTAATAGGAACTTCACATTGCAATAGTTTCTCAACAGCCAATACAAAACCATGTTCATAATTAACTGGAGCAACATAATCTAACCTATCCATAAAGGGAATATTTTGTAAATAGGTTTTATACTCCATTAGTTTTTCTGTACCGCGATGCAACTGTCCGATATGCGGTTCTGAGCGTTTAATTACCTCACCATCTAATTCTAAAACCATTCTTAAAACCCCATGAGCTGAGGGATGTTGCGGACCAAAATTAACTATAGTATTCTTTATCGGAGTTTTATTATCTGCCATTTACTTCTCTATTAATAAATTTACTTTTTATCATTTATTTTTAAGGTATTTAATTCCTATTAAAGATTGTTATATATATTTTAAACTACAATCACACAACTTATAATAATCAACATATTATAAAGTTATTCTTCTTTATCTTCATTTTGCAAAATATTTCTTGCTCTTGCAATATCTTTACCCTGCCACGGATTTACATAGTCAAAATCTCTATAAGCCTGCATTAATTCTACAGGTTGATAAACTACCTGTTGTTTTTCTTCATCATACTTTAGCTCTACAAAACCTGTAAGAGGAAAATCTTTTCGTAAAGGATATCCATCAAACCCAAAATCCGTTAATATCCTCCTTAAATCCGGATGATTTGTAAAGTAAATACCATACATATCCCAAACTTCTCGCTCTAACCAATCAGCATTACTATAATAATATGTTACAGACTCAACAGGGATTAATGCACTAGTGGTTACTTTTATTCTAACTCTTAGGTTATACACTAAACTTAAAAAATGATATACCACTTCAAATCTTTCTGTTCTTTCAGGAAAATCTACTGCTGTAATATCCATTAATTGTTTAAATAAGCACTTTGTATCATCTCTTAAAAAAACCATCATGTCAAGCAAAGCTTCTTTTTTAATCAGTAGAGTTAGTTCTTCTTGAATAAGAGTAGTAGAAATTATAGAGTTCTTAAAAGTAGCATTTAAATGTTTTGCTACTGCCTTTAGTGTTTCTATTTTAGCATCACTTGCTATATAATATGATTTCATTTATAATTAACTTATTTTAGTATTTAATTTTCTAACTATTATCTCCAAAATGTTCCGGTACGAGAAATTTTTTTCTGTAATTGTAGAAGACCATACAACAAAGCCTCTGCCGTAGGAGGACACCCAGGCACATAAATATCAACCGGTGTTATTCTATCACAACCTCTAACTACGGAATAAGAATAATGGTAGTAGCCACCGCTATTAGCACATGATCCCATAGAAATTACGTATCTCGGCTCTGCCATTTGATCATACACTCGTCTGTAAGCCGCAGCCATTTTATTAGTTAGGGTGCCGGCTACTATAATAATATCAGATTGTCTCGGACTTGGACGTGGCATTGAGCCAAATCTATCAAGGTCGTAACGTGAGGTATAAGCATGCATCATTTCAATAGCACAACAAGCTAAACCAAAAGTCATAGGCCATAAAGAATTTGACCTTATTTTATTTACTAAGGCATCTATTTGTGTAACAATAAAACCTCTTTGAGGATTATCATTAAGATTCTCCTTAATAAAGCTGTCTTGATTTGTTAAATTTATATTTAATCCCATTCTAGTACACCCTTTTTCCATTCATACATAAAACCAATAATAACTATACTTAGAAATAACATCATAACTAAATAACCAAACATACCCACAGATCCTAAAACTACAGCCCAAGGCATTAAAAAAGCTACCTCAACATCAAAAATTACAAATAAAATCGCTACTAAATAAAATCTAATATCAAAGGTTTTTCTAGCATCACTAAACGATACCATTCCGCATTCATAAGGAGAAAGTTTATTTTTATCAGGTTTTTGAGGAACTATTAAATAAGAAGTAATTAGTGCAACACTAGTTATACCTAATGCTACTAAAGCAAATAACAATACTGGTAAGTATTCATATAAATAGTTGATATATTCACTATTATTTACATCCATATCGTTATAACTTCCATTAGAATTACACTTAAATTATAGCATCTTTTTATAATTTTACACAAGTATTTTCAAGCATAGTAACCTATTCTTCATAAAGTTCAACTTAGAAATAATTTTTTATTGTTTAATTATTCTTTTAATAAATTACTACTTAAATTATATTATTA
>NZ_DBKDTU010000044.1:0-3366 GCF_055505085.1 Candidatus Hepatincolaceae symbiont of Strigamia maritima | reverse complement strand
TTTAACATATCATTAACCTTTAAAATATAGTATCTAAATTAATATAATATAGGTTATAATGAAAAATGACAACTTCAAAGTTAAATCATATAAAAATATATGCTGATGGTTCTTGTTCCGGTAATCCTGGTGAGGGTGGTATAGGTATTTTACTAAAATGGGCAGAACATAATAAAGAAATTTCCGGCTATCTTCCCTATGCTACTAATAATCAAATGGAATTAATTGCTACAATTGAGGCTCTAAGTATAATTAAAAAAAAGCTTGATATCACCTTATACACGGATAGTAATTATGTAAAACAGGGAATAACCTGTTGGATTCATACTTGGAAAGCTAATAATTGGCAAAATAGCAACAAGAAACCTGTAAAAAATAAATTATTATGGCAAAAATTAGCTACCATATCTTCACAGTATAATATAACTTATCAATGGGTTAAAGGCCATGCCGGAATTTATGAAAATGAATTAGTAGATAAATTAGCCAAACAAGCTATAATTAAAAAAACTCCTTTATTAGACAATTACCAGGATTTACAAGACTTTAAATAACTTAACTCAAGATTACTAAACTAGATGCCATATCACTATATTACATTTATAATTAACTTAAAAAATAGTATTTTCTTGCAAAAATGTATTTTTATTTGAATTTACTGCCATAGATTGTATTATAATTTTTAATATGAAAAAAATTTTATATCTGAGTTGCTTATTTCTATTAATATGCCTTAAAGCTTTTGCAGTAAATGACCCTGACTGTGCTAATTTGTACGGTTCCCCTACCAAAGTAAATACTAATATGTGCTTTAGGGATGACCATGAGGTTGGTAGTAATTCCACTTGGACTAATGATTTTCTCTATCTTAGATATGACTCTAAGGTTACAATCCAAGAAAATGCTAAGGTAGTTATTGGGCAGGGCGAAACCTACGGTAAAGGTCAGAAAAAAATAACTTTTATTAATAAGCATATCATTTTCTTTCATTCTTTTGCAACTAAGCATTCTTTAGAAATTAATAACTATAAAGAACTTCATGCATTATATGATGAAAATGCTCCTTATGCCCAAGACTGTAGGGGTAATTTTTGTAAAGGTTTTACCGTACTTGCTGATAATATTAATATAACTATTAATAGTTATAATGATTCTATATTAGTTTTTCATGTTAATAGAGATACTAGTATCCCAGGTTCTGACCTTGATAAAAAAAACCTCTTTGAGAGAAAATTTCTTAAAGAGTTATTCACTACTTTTAGTGTTAATATCAATGCTTATGATCAAACAAAAATTACCGAAGATCTTTATTGGGTTGGGAAAACTACCTTTTTCTTAGACACCAATGCCACCATGGGCTCTGCTAAACCTATTGAGTCTACATTAGATCCTATTGTTTTAGATACTAATAAGAAACTTCATAGCGATAGAACCAATAAGAGTATTTCTAATACTTTTAGCCTAAATGCTACTATTAAAGGAACTGTAACAGGAGTTCTGGAGGGAACCTATGGTAATGATACTATTATTATTTATGATACAGCTAAAATAGGGAAAGGAGGAGTACGATTATTAACAGGTAATAATACTATAAAGCTTGTTAGTAGTAATTCTAATAAAATACATAATATTAACTATAAGATAGCAGGAGGAATCGGTAATAACAGCTTAGAAGTATTAGGAACAACTGCCTACTTAAATACTAAATTAACTGAAATTCAGAATATTAAAGTAGATACTTCAACTTTGTATTTTACCTCAAATGATATTGCTAAGAATGAAAATACCAAATTAGGGGCTAACCTTGCTAAAATTTATATAACTAATCATACTGCTATCTTTCAAAATTATTATCAATTTAAAGGTAATCTTTATATTACTGCCGACTTTGTAGGAACCAATTCAGGCTTGCTATCTTCTACGAAAGTTACCGGTACTAATAGTGGTAAAATTGAAATAGATGGAACTATTATTCGTATTATACCTAAACAAGAAGAGCGAACAATCTTTAATAATTATCTTGAGAAAACGGTTAAGGATGAATTACTGCATGCTGAGAATTCTTTATCTTTTAATGGGAAATTACTACTCTTAGATCCTAGATACAGAGCATTTAAAGATTCTAAAAGTGATGATAAAAAATTATATTTTCATCTACAAACTAACTCTTATTTAAAATTTTTATTGGAAGAAGGTAGAAGTAATACTCTTGCAAAAAATATTGCTAAAGGACTTGACGACTTTTTAGATACTGATACTTATGGTAAAGAAAATTTCAAAGATTTATTAATAGAGCTGAATTTATATGAAGGAGTTGAGTTAGCGAGCATTTTAGTACAATTAGCACCTGTAAACAATGCTCTTTTATTTACTATCAGAGATACTTTAAGTAATGATTTTACTAATACTCTTTTATACCAAACCCGCTCATACATGTTAACCAGACCAAGTACCGCCTCTAGAATTTTAAAACGCTATGATAATCTGAATTATTCTATCTGGAGTAGTTTTTCTAAACCATCCTTAAAACTCTCAAAAAATGAATTAATAGCAGAATCAACCTCAGAATATAATCAATACTCTTTTGGAATAAATAACATTATTAATAATAATGTTATTTTTGGTATGGCTCTTGCCTACTCATCGTCAGCAACTAAGGGTTATCATAAAATAGATACTCAGGCTTTCCATTTTGGGATGTATGGTATTTACAAAAAAAATAATCTTTATAGCTCATTTGCTTTATCTAATAGTACTGATTATTCAGAGGCAATTCGGCATATTAATTTTTCGGAAATCAACCAAACTTATAAGGGGGAAATTTTAGGAAACACCCTAAATTTATCTTCAGAATACGGATTAAATTACCGGAGCTTCATTACTATGAATCCTTATATTAATTTAGGATTCGGTTATTTATTACAACCCTCTTATAAAGAAAAAGAAAAAGGGACTAATTTAAAAATTAAAGCTGTAGATAGTCAAATACTAAAAACAGCTGTTGGGATACGTTTTAATCAAGATTTTCAAATTAGTGCTAATAATATCTTAACTCCTGATATGGGAATTGCCTTTGAAAAAAATTTTTACAGCCATTATGAAACTTTAGTAAAGTTTGCAACTAGTGCCAATAACTCTTATTTTAGTATCCCAACGTTACATTATAATGCTCAGGCTATTAGATATGATGTTTCTTTAGTTTATCGTTTATTTAATCTGCAAATAACCTCTAACTTTCATATGATTAAGTCTACCCTAAATGATAATAAATCTTTCTTTATTAATATTAAGTATATGTATTAAATTAGATGTAGTAAGATAGTTATAGCAGGAATTTGAAACATAAATAGCGTGCAAAATTTATTG
>NZ_DBKDTU010000043.1:0-3369 GCF_055505085.1 Candidatus Hepatincolaceae symbiont of Strigamia maritima | reverse complement strand
CCGAGATCTACACTCTTTCCCTACACGACGCTCTTCCGATCTGAAATGTGGACATATTGGGTATCTATAGCTATTTGGAAACGTAGTCTTTTGGGGATTATCTTAGGAATTGGATTAGGATTAGTCTTTAAAGATGTAGCTATTGCACTAAAACCGGTAGGAGATACCTTTTTAAATTTATTAAAACTAATAGTTATTCCCCTAATATTCATTACCTTAGTTAATAGCATTGTTAATATCAAAGATAGTGGTGTTTTAGGAAGAATGGCTTTTAGAGGGATTGTTTGGTTTATAGGACTTACAGCAGTTGCTATAGTTTTATCTATACTAGTTATGCATTTTGTGTCTCCAGGTGTCGGGGTAACAGAGATACCAGAATTTTCCTTAGTAAGTAATAAAACTCCACCTACTATTTTGGGGACTCTCTTCGGAGTAGTTCCTTCCAATGCTTTTACAGCTTTTGCTACATCTAATATTTTACAGGTAATTTTCCTAGCGGTAATTAGTGGGGTGGCTATATCCAAAATAACAACTAATAAAACTTATTTGTATCAAATTATTAATAATCTGAATGATATTATAACTTATGTGGTTTCTGTGGTAATAGAATTAATTCCCGTAGGCTGTTTTGCCTTATTAGCTTATACAGCTGCTATTTTTGGATATGATATTCTTATTAAATCTGCAATGGTTATATTATTGGTAATGCTTGTTTTGGCTATCCAACTGTTTGTAGTTTTTCCGATTGTATTAAAATTAAAAGGAGACAGTGTTAGCTATTTTTTTAAGCATTCTTGGGAAGCTTTAGTAATAGCCTGTGCCATAGGGAGCAGTAATGCTACTCTGCCGGCAACTCTTGAAGCAGCTAAAAGAATGAAAATCAGAAGTGATGTGAGTTCTTTTATTATTCCCTTAGGGGCAACGGTAAATATGAACGGTTCGGCAATTTATCAGGTTGCTGCTGTTATTTTTATGGCACAAATCTTAAATATAGAGTTAACTCTAAGTAGTTACCTTTTAATCTTAATTACTGGTATAATCTCAGCAACAGGTACGGCAGGGGTATCAGGAGGAGGATTAGTAACTATAACTTTAATTATGTCTTCGGTAGGAATTCCTTTAGAGGCTCTAGCCATTGTTATTGGGATAGATAGAATTTTAGACTTACCTAGAACTTCTATAAATATAGGAGGAGATTTATTGGTAGCTAAAATTTTATCAAAAGAACTTGATGATGAAGAAACGCTGGCAAACGATCCACAACAAAGCGGTTAGGTAATTTTGAATTATTACAGATATATTTAAGTGCTTAGAGTTGCTAAAATATTAAGCAGTACTTCTGCAGTACGATTTGACATTTGACTAATTTCATCTTTAAAAGACACTGAGGCTTTACTATCTGCTAAATCTGATACTTTTTTAATTAGTAAAAAATCTTTATTATAGTTATCACAAATCTGAGCAATGCTTGCAGCTTCCATTTCTATAGCTTTAATATTAGGATACAAAGTTTTAATTTGGTTAACTTTATTAATATCTGCCACAAAACAATCTCCGGTAGCAACAAAGCCTGTTTTAAGATAACTAAGTCTGGGTAAGCTTTGCTTTAATGAATCTATTTTAAAAATAGTTTCATTACCTTGAAAGAATGCTTTTTGTTGGGGTAGTTGCCCAGGATTATAGCCGAAAGTTTCCACGGATACATCAAAATATCCGGTTTGATTACTAAGAATAATATCTGCTAATGCCACATCGTTAACGCCACCACAACTTCCTAAATTAATAACCCCTTCCACAGCAAAACTCTCAAACAATAAAGTAGTAGCAGAGGCTGCTGCTGCTTTACCGATTTTTGAAATAATGCTAAAGAGTTCCAGATTTTTATATTTATATTGTTTAAGGGTGTATACCGGATGAGAAATTTTAGTAATAAGGTTAAGATTATCTGTTAGTGCTGAAGATTCTTCTTTCATCGCTACAACAATCCCGATTTTCATAGAAAACATCCTTAATTTTGTGTTTAAATTTTTACTACTATACTTTATAATTAATAGTAAATCAATGCTTCTTGTTATAAATAGAGATTTTATGTGTTAAAAAACTTACTAAAAGATAATATTATAATTAAAGATAAAATAGAGTCGTGGGAAGAGGCGGTGCAAATTGTGGCTCAGCCCTTGTTATTAAAACAATATATTAAACAGGAGTACGTGGAGGCTATTTTAGAGAATATTGCTAGATTAGGATTTTATATTGTAATTTCTGAAAATATAGCTATTCCTCATGCTACACCGCAAGCAAAATGGGTAGAGAGGATTTGTATTTCCTTATTAAAAACTCATCAAGGAATTATTTTTGGGAACAACGCACAAGTTAAGTTAGTATTTTTATTTGCAGCCATAGGTAACTATATACTTGACTAGCCAAGACTCTATTGCTATAATATAACTATATTAGTAATAAAGGTAGGTTAAACCAATGTCTAAAGAAGATTTTTCAATTTTTGAATTCTTTAAAAAATATCCAAATGAAGAATCAGCAAAGAGTTACTTTGAAAAGATAAGATGGAATGATAAAGTTTCTTGTCCACATTGTAAATCTGATCAAATAAGTTTATGTAGTAATCCTATGCCTTATCGTTGTAAAGATTGTAGGAGACATTTTAGTGTGCGTACTAATGCTATTTTAGCAGAATCTAGATTGCCATTACAAAGATGGCTTTTAGCAATGTATATTTTAACTATATCTAAAAAAGGTGTTAGTTCAATTCAATTAGCTAAGCATTTAGGTTGTACACAAAAAACAGCTTGGTTTTTAGCACATAGGATTCGTGAAGCTTGGAGAAACAAGGAAAATAATAAACTAAACAGCACTGTTGAAGTTGATGAAACCTACATTGGTGGGTTAGAAAAAAATAAACATTCTTATAAAAAGCTTAAGCAAGGAGCTGGTGCAGTTGGTAAAATTCCTGTAGTTGGCTTCAAACAACGTGATGGTAAAATAAAAGTTGTTGTTGTTAAAAAAACTGATACGACCACTTTAACTAGTGCTATTCGTAATTATATTGAAATTGGCACTAACCTTTACACTGATAGATACAAAGCATATAAAGATTTAAAACAAGATTACAATCAACAAGTTAAACATTCTGTAGGTGAATATGTTAATGGTATGGTGCATACAAATGGCATAGAGAGTTTTTGGGCTATATTAAAACGTGGTTATTATGGCGTTTATCACTATATGAGACCTAAACACTTACACAGATATGTTAATGAATTTGCAGGTAGATTTAATTTAAAGAACGAAAGCTCTATGGATTGTATAAATAGTTTACTTATAGATAGTATAAATAAAAGATTAACTTAT
>NZ_DBKDTU010000042.1:0-1070 GCF_055505085.1 Candidatus Hepatincolaceae symbiont of Strigamia maritima | reverse complement strand
TTGAATAAACCCATTTTAGTAACTGGTGGTGCTGGTTATATTGGGGCAATAACGTCTTATGCTCTAATAGACAAAGGATACCTACCTATAATAATAGATGATATATCCTCAGGAGATGAGCGTTTAATCCCCAAAAATTCTACTTTTATAAAAGCTAATATAGCGGATAAAGAAATACTCAGTAAAATTTGTGATGATTATAATCCTGTAGCAGTATTACATTTTGCAGCCTCAAGTTTGGTTGCAGAATCAATTATAAATCCTGTATTATATTATCAAAATAATATTACTTCATCTCTTAATTTATTAGAAGTATTAATAAACAAGCAAATTAATAAGTTTATTTTCTCTTCCAGTGCCTCAGTATACGGAGCACCGCATAAATCTTTAATTCCCATAAAAGAATATTACTTAGCACAACCCATTAACCCTTATGGTTCTTCTAAACTAATGTTTGAGCAAATCCTAAAAGATATTAGTAATAGCCATAAGAACTTTTCCTATGTTTCTTTAAGGTATTTTAATGTAGCTGGTGCTGATTCTATTCATAATTGTGGGCAAATCTCTAAGCTTGCTTCTCATTTAATTAAAATAGCCTGTGAACTTGCAACTAAGAAACGAGATAAACTTATAGTTTACGGTAATGATTATAAAACTCCTGATGGAACCTGTATTAGAGATTATCTTCATGTGGTAGATTTAGCAAATATTCATGTTAATGCCCTTGAATATCTCTTAAGCGGAGGAAAATCAGAAATACTAAATTGTGGATACAATCATGGTTTTTCAGTGTTAGAAGTTTTAACAACTTTGGAAGAAATAATAGGCTATAAACTCAATATAGAATACGGGAGTAAACGAGACGGAGACCCTCCCATTTTAGTGGCTGATAGCACAAAGCTTAAAAAAGTTTTAAACTACATTCCTCTGTATGATGATTTAAAACTGATTATAGAATCTGCCCTAAAATGGGAAGAACAATTAGAATAACTAACTTTCTGGTAGACTTTGTGTGCTAAAACCTTACAGCATAGTATTGATTTTATTAAACAATATTCCTAAAAACTAAA
>NZ_DBKDTU010000041.1:0-3409 GCF_055505085.1 Candidatus Hepatincolaceae symbiont of Strigamia maritima | reverse complement strand
TAGTATAATATAGAGGGGAAACTTTCAATGATTTTAGCAACAGAAATTACCGTAGCTCTAGTTTGTTCAGCAGGAATGTCCACTAGTATACTGGTTAAAAATATAGAAACAGCTGCAAAAGAACAATCTATTAACATCAAAATAAAAGCTTATTCAGAGGCTGAACTTAAAGAGCATACTAAAGATATGTTTGATCTAATCCTAGTTGCCCCTCAGGTAAGATATCTTTTAAGTGGCTTTAAAGAAATGATAAAAGATACTCCTATAGAATTAATTAATATGCAAAAATACGGAATGATGGACGGTACTGGAGTTCTAGCTGATATCTTAAATAGTATTAACTCTCACAAGGATAAATAAAATGTTAGAAAACCTAGATACCTCAAATACGGAATTAGTAGCTGTAGCTTTAATTACTCATGCCGGAGATGCTAGAAGTACTGCTTTTGAAGCTCTAACGTTAGCGAAGTCCGGCTCTTTTATTGAGGCCAAAACTAAATTAGTAGAAGCTTCTCATAAACTAGCACAAGCTCATAAAGTACAAACTACTTTATTACAAGAGGAAGCACGCGGTAAAAAAAATGAGCTAAATCTTTTATTAGTACATGCACAAGACCATTTAATGAATGCAGTCTTAGCTAAAGATTTAATTACTGAATTGATAGAACTTTACATTACAAAGAAATAATATTTTTTATATTCAGAAACTACGGAGACAAAAAATGAGTCAGTCACTTAAAAAATTAGAACAAATATTAATTCCAATTACAGAGAAATTAGCAGCTAATAAATATCTAAATTCCCTAAAGGATGGTTTTGCTTATGCTATGCCCTTTATTATTGTAGGGGCTTTAATTTTAGTCTTAGTAAATTTACCACTCACGGATCCTAATACTAAACTATATTGGAAGTTTTATTCGGATTTAATGGCTCAATATAAATCTTATTTAGTTCAACCTTTCTATGTTAGTATGGGTATTCTCTCAATCTTTGTTTCTTTCGGAATTGGCTACTCTTTAGCAGGACAATTTTCTCTTCCTGCTATTACTGGTGGCTTCTTATCTCTATTTGCCTTTTTAGTTATTGCAGCTCCTAGTGACTGGATACCTCTGGCTGAAAGTAAGTTCGGCTTAAAACAAGCTTCTTGGATACCGGTAATTGATGCTAGATTCCTTGATACTAAAGGCTTGTTTACTGCTATTATTTCTGCTTTCTTTGCTGTCTCGGTTTATCGCTTCTTATTGACTAAACGTTTAGTCTTTAAATTACCTGATTCTGTTCCTTATTCTATTAGTAAATCTTTTGAAGCTTTAGTTCCAGTTTTTGTTATTGCCTTTGTATTACAAAGTATTAATATTGTTTTTGTTAATTTTCATACTTATAGTGTTCCTAATAGTATTATGCAATGGATTGGTTACCCTTTATCTACTTTATCTGATAATGTCTTCTCCGTAATCCTTATAATGCTACTGATCCATACCCTATGGTTCTTCGGTTTACACGGTGCAAATATTGTATTAGCAGTATTTACACCTATTTTACTAATAAATCTTGGTATTAATGTAGAAGCTATGCAACAGGGGAAAGAACTTCCTAAAATTGTGGCAGGTGGTTTTTTTGAAGCTTTTGCCTATGCAGGAGGAAGCGGTGCTACTTTGGGATTAGTAATTCTTATGGCATTTAGTAAAAAAACTCATTTAAGAACTGTAGGCAAACTTGGGATTATTCCTTCAATTTTTAATGTGAATGAACCCGTGGTTTTCGGTGCTCCCATAGTCGGTAACCCTATTTTAGGAATTCCTTTTATTTTAATTCCTACTATTAATGGTATTATTGCTTATTTTACCTTAAAATTAGGCTTAGTTGCTAAATTATATGCCCTAACCCCTTGGACTACTCCGTCTCCTATTACCGCATTTATTGCCACCCAAAGCTTTAGTGCCTTGGTTTTAAGCTGTTTATTGATAATACTCTCCACTATTTTATACTATCCTTTTTTTAGAATTTATGAGGCTAGTTTGAAATCAGAATAATAGGATTAATAATGTAACAAAATTATTAAAATTTTGTTACATCTACTAATTAATAAAAATAAGGAGACTTTATAATGCGTAGATTAGGTATTTCAGTATATGTAGGACACAATGATGCTGTTGATATTAAAAATTATATAGCCAAAGCTGCTAAATATAAATTTAGTAGAATTTTCATGTGTTTGATTTCTTTAGGAGATGATGCACAAAAAAGAATACATGAACTTAAAGATATAACCTCTTTTGCAAAAAATCTCGGCTTTGAAATTATAGCTGACATTAATCCTAGTTTAATGAACTCACTTAAGATAAAGTATAATGATCTATCGTTCTTTAAAGAATTACATTTAGATGGCATCAGGTTAGATGAGGGATTTAGTGGCAATGAAGAATCTTTAATGACTTATAATCCAGAAGGTCTTAAAATAGAAATTAATGCTAGTGCTAATAGTGGGTATATAGATAATATTATGTCTTATTATCCTGATGTTCATAATTTAATTGCCTGTCATAATTTTTATCCTAAACCTTTTAGTGCTTTATCCAGAGAAGTATTTCTTGCTTCAAGTTTAGATTTTCAACAATACGGTATTAAATTAGCAGCCTTTGTTAGCTCAAGCAGTGCTAAAACCGGACCGTGGGAATTGAAAGATGGGCTTCCTACTTTAGAGGAACACAGGAATCTTCCTATTGATATACAGGCTAAAGATTTATTTTATTTCCTAAAAACAGATGATGTAATAATTGGCAATGCTTTTGCAAAGGAAGAGGAATTAGTAGCTTTATCTAATATAAATCCGAATTTAATTACTCTAGATGCAATCTTAAATAAAGATATTTCTGAGGTTGAGAAAACTATTGCTACTAAAGAATTACATTTCTTTAGAGGTGATGCTGGGAAATATAGTATTCGCTCCACCCTTCCGAGGGTTAAGTATAAAGAGGCTACTATTACTCCTACCCATACCCAAAATATTAAATATGGTGATATTATTGTAGAAAATTCTAATTCTACTCGTTATAAAGGTGAATTATTAATAGCCTTAAAAGATTACAAGAATGATGGAAGCTCTAATATTATCGGTAGAGTCACTGATAATAATCTAGCTTTTGTTCCGCAAATTCTTCCATGGCAAAAATTTATGCTAAAAGCTACTGTTATAAATTAATTCTATATATTCTATTATTGGATTTGTGTTACAGAAGCACAATATAATTTTAATCTATTTGCCTTTTTAGTTATTACTGCCCTAGTGACTGGAATACCTCTAGCTGAAAGTAAGTTCGTCTTAAAACAAGCTTCTTGAATACCGGTAATTAAGGGAATTATATACTTTTTTACCCTAACTAAAATAATTTTTATTAGCTAGTTGTAA
>NZ_DBKDTU010000040.1:0-3423 GCF_055505085.1 Candidatus Hepatincolaceae symbiont of Strigamia maritima | reverse complement strand
ATTATAGCCTCAATAATTTATATTTTGTGTAATATTACTAAGTTTACTTTATTGAAAGAGCGATTAGTTTTATATAAAGTAAATAAGGCTTCTAGTTCCAAATCTCTTAAAAATTACCAGGATATTAATAAAACGTCAGAACAAGAGTTCTTACAAGCAAAGCTTCTCTGGATTCATGCTGCTAGTGTAGGGGAAATCACCTCTGTTTTTGCTCTAATTCATAGAATTAAACTGGAAAATCCTCATTATCAATTTTTAATTACTACTCATACACTTACTTCAAGAAATCTAATAAAACAACAGTTTAAAAATACAGTAATGTGTAAATATTTTCCTTTAGATAATTATTTTTTAATAGAAAGCTTTCTGAATAAATGGCAACCTCAGTTAGTATTGTGGATAGAATCTGATTTTTGGCTTAATGCTTTAATGGCATTACAAAAAAAACAAATCCCGACAGTGTTATTAAACGCTAGAATGTCTAATGAATCTTATAAAAAATGGCTAAAGGTTAATTTTTTAATCAAGAAAATTTTTAGTTATTTTAAGATCATTTTACCAATGTCAGAGCAAGATTTTACTAAATATTACAAACTTGGTGCTAAAAACTTACATTTTATAGGAAACTTAAAATATAATTTAACTCATACCTTAAATTATAATCAAGCTAAATACAATTTATTAAAAGAGCAATTTCAAGGGAGAGAGATTATTGTAGCAATTAGCACTCATAACAATGAAGAGGATATCTTAATACAAACTCATAGGGAACTAAAATTACAATATCCGAATTTATTAACAATTATTATCCCAAGACATATCACTAGAGTTCCTAAACTATTAGAGATATATCGGAAGATAGGATTAGAAGTGAGGAATTATTCAGGAATGCAGTATGAGCAAATATCTTATCAAGAAGTAGTACCTTATAAAGCAAGACAATCTTTTAGGATGCAAAATAAAGTTGAGCAGAGCAAAAATATAGAGATTATTTTAGTTGATACAATCGGAGAAGTGTTATTATTTTGTGCTTTAAGCTCATTGGTTTTTGTGGGAAAGTCTTTATCTTCTTTAAAAAAGGGCGGGCAGAATCTATTAGAGCCTTTAAGTATAGGGGCAATAGTAGTTTTTGGTAAAAATATGAGTAATTTTTATGATATAGCCCAGGAGGTTGTAAAACAAGAATTAGGTTATATGGTAGATTCTTCCGAAGAATTAAGAGCAACATTTACTAAAATACTTAACTTACCTGTAGAGATTAAAGCTAAAAAAAAGCTACAAGCTAAAGAATTCATTACAAAAAACTCTTTAGTAGTTGATAAATATTTTGAGTACATTCAGAGGTATTTAGTATGAATATTATAAATTTTTGGCAAAGAAAAACTATTTTTAACCATTTATTAATACCGATTTCTTGGATTTGGAGCTTAGTTAGTTATGTTAAGAGTAAAAAAAAACCTTATTACAGCAAACAATTTGTGATTTGTGTCGGGAATATTAATGTTGGGGGTGTCGGAAAAACTCCTACAGCTATATTTTTAGCTAAAGCCTTACAACAAAAAGGTTTAAAAATAGCCTTTCTAACTAAAGGCTATAAAGCAGAATTACTAGGCCCTTTGCTGGTAAATAACCAACATAAAGCAAGTGAAGTAGGAGATGAAGCAGTACTTTTAGCAGTTGTTGCTCCTACTGTTATGGCAAAAAGTTGGCTTTTAGGAATTAAGGAACTTGAAAAATATAATTTTGATTGCATTATTATGGATGATGGATTACAAAATTATAGTATTTACAAAAATTATACAATCCTAGTAGTAAATGCTGATTATGGATTCGGAAATCAAAAAATTATTCCTGCTGGACCTCTAAGAGAAAGTATTAATAAGGTATTACCTAAAATTAACAGGGTTGTAATTTTAGAAAAAGATATCTCTAAACTAGAGGAGAAACTTAGACAAAAAATAGCAGTTATGAAGTATGATATTAAGATATATCAAGGTCATTATCAGGTTTTAACCTTAAACTTAGATAAAAGTACTAAATATCTAGCTTTTGCCGCCATAGGATTACCGAGTAAATTTTTTAATTCTTTAAAAAAGCTAGGGTTAAATATAGTTAGCACTAAAGAGTACCGAGATCATTATCTA
Source organism: Candidatus Hepatincolaceae symbiont of Strigamia maritima (assembly GCF_055505085.1). NCBI lineage: Bacteria > Pseudomonadati > Pseudomonadota > Alphaproteobacteria > Rhodospirillales > Candidatus Hepatincolaceae > Candidatus Hepatincolaceae symbiont of Strigamia maritima. The sequence goes on along the minus strand of NZ_DBKDTU010000040.1, from coordinate 1,279 downwards.
TATAAAGAGCAAGATTTAGAAAAATTACTGTCAGAGGCTTACAAATATAATGCTAGATTAATAACTACAGAAAAAGATTTTGTGAAAATTCCAAGCAAATATCATAATCATGTGCTAGTATTAAAAATAAAACTTCACTTAGGGGTAGGTATAATCGAGGATATTTTTTTTCACTATAGTTCCTACTATAAAAACTATACTAATTAAAGAATTTTTAGGAAAAAAGATAATACATCTTTTTTATATTTTGAATATGAAATTTAAACTTATAACAATAAATTATCTAATAACAATATTAGCAAAAATAGTAGATATGTGCTTAATGGTGTTTGTTTATTTTTTATATTTTTTTATAAAATTTTTAATTCCATATAAAATAGCTTCTAATTTGGGAGGAATCTTAGCTTCAAAAGTTTTATTTCATATTCCTTTAAAAAGAAAAACCGAAATTTTAGCAAATATTAGGTTAGCGTTTAGAAATTTATCAGCAACTGAAGTTAAGTCGGTTTACAGGGAATCTTTAGATAATTTTTGTAGAAGTATTATAGAAATTCCTAAACTTGCTTATTTATATACTTCAAAAAAGTATTTTATTATAGAAGATGAATATAATATTTTAAATACTCAAAAATCTTTAATTTTATTTAGTGCTCATATGGGGAATTGGGAATTATTGGGCTTCCCTTTCTTTAAGGATGGTTGTACCTCTTATGCTTTATATAAAAAGCTCAGTAATATGTACATAAATAACTTATTAGATCAGGCAAGGTTGCAAAAAAGCAGATTGTGTGATTATAAAATGTTAGCTGGGAATAAGAAAAATTTAGTATTTTTAAATTCTGAATTTAATAAACATAATAATACAAGATTATTAATGCTGGTAGATCAGAGAATTAGAGAAGGAATTAAAACTAAATTTTTTAATAGAGAAGTGCTAACCAGCCATTTTGTTCCAAGATTGGCTATAAAATATAATTTACCTTTAACTCCAATTAGAGTAGTAAGACAAAAAGATAAAACCAGTTTTAAGATTATTATTGAAAAACAAATTAATATTCTAAAAACTAATGATTTAAGTCAAGATGTTAAAAACTTAACCCAAAGTATGAATGATACCATTGAGTGTTGGATAACAGAGCATAAAGAGCAATGGTTTTGGTTACACAGAAGATGGTAAGATTAAAACTTAAAAAAATTATGTATAATATCAAAACTAGTTAGATACTATACAAAAATTCAGCAATAACTAAGGTATTGCTTACTAATTAGGGAACATTAA
>NZ_DBKDTU010000039.1:0-3507 GCF_055505085.1 Candidatus Hepatincolaceae symbiont of Strigamia maritima | reverse complement strand
TAGCTGTTAACAAGAATAATGTATAAAGATGTCTAATAATATTATTTTACAAGAAATTATTTCTGAGAAAACTATTAAAAACAGAGTAAAAGAATTAGCTAAATTAATTCAGGAAGATTTCAATAATTCTCAAGGTATAGTTTTTATCGGGTTATTAAAAGGTAGTGTAATTTTCATGGCAGACTTATTACGAGCAGTGCAATTGCCAACTCTTACTATGGATTTTATGTCTGTTTCCAGTTATGGTAATACGATGGAAAGTAGTAGCAATGTCAAAATTTTACAAGACTTAGAAGCAGATATCCAAAATAAAGATGTGGTAATAGTAGAAGATATTATTGATACAGGCTTAACTCTACAAAAAATAGTAGATTTACTATTAAGGAGGAACCCTAACAACTTAGCTATTTGTACTTTATTAGATAAATCCAGTAAAAGATTAGTAGATATTAAAGTAGACTATATAGGTTTTACTATCCCGAATGATTTTGTGGTTGGGTATGGTATAGATTATGCACAAAAATATAGAAATCTACCGTATCTTGCTAAAGTAATTCAATAGAACAGGAGAATAAAAACTATGACATCTTATGTAATTGTGGGTATGCAATATGGTGATGAAGGTAAGGGAAAAATCATAGATGTTTTAGCGAATAGGGCTAAATATGTAGTACGCTTCCAAGGTGGTAATAACGCAGGGCATACTGTGGTTATAGAGAATCAACAATTTATTTTACATCTTTTACCTTCGGGGGTTTTGCATGCAGGGGTTACTTGTTTAATAGGTAACGGGGTAGTAGTAGATTTAAAGGTATTATTACAAGAAATAGCTGTTTTACAAACTAAAGGTATTAATACTGATAAAATTTTTATTAGTGATAGAGTTCATCTCATTATGCCTTATCATATTAAGTTAGATGAATTACAGGAACTTGAGTTAAAACACAATAAAATCGGAACTACTAAACGCGGTATTGGACCGTGTTATGCCGATAAATATTTAAGGATAGGAATTAGAGCGTGTGATTTATTAGACTTAAATACTTTTAAGGAAAAACTTAAGCTTAATTTGGAAGTTAAAAATGCTCTTTTTACTAAAATTTATCAGCAGGAAGCAATGGATCTCAACACTTTATATCATGAATATGTAGAATATATAAGTAAAATTAAGTATAGAATTAAAGACTGTAGTGCCATAGTAAATACGGCTCTTGATAATCAGGAAGTTGTCATGTTTGAAGGAGCACAAGCTGCAATGCTTGATATTGATTTTGGGAGTTACCCATATGTTACCTCTTCTAATCCTACCGCTGGGGCAATTTGTAGTGGTGTAGGGGTTGCTCCTCATAGAATACAAAATGTGATAGGAGTTAGTAAGGCTTATACCACAAGAGTGGGTGAGGGTCCTTTTATAACTGAACTTGCTAAGGATAAGAAAGAGCAAATTATAGGAGAGCAAATAGCAAGGGTTGGGAATGAGTATGGTTCTACTACTAAAAGAAAACGTAGATGCGGTTGGTTAGATCTTAATATTTTAAAACATGCAACTCTATTAAATGGTGTAAGCCATATAGTAATTACCAAACTTGATGTGTTAGCTAATATAGAAAAAATTAAAATCTGCGTTGGCTATAAAGTTTATAATAAGATTTATCATAATATCCCAGCTTCTTTGGAAGTATTAAAAGCACTAGAACCTATCTATGAAACTTTTGAGGGTTTTAGTGAAGATATCTCTAACATCACTAAATTAGCACAATTACCTAAGAGCTGTTTGCATTATGTTAATTCTATTGAAGAATTATTGGGGATACCAATTGCTATGATCTCAGTAGGTCCTTCTAGGGAACAGAATATTTGGTTGAAAAAATTATAGGCTCGTTATGAAAATATTTAAGTTGCTAACTATTTTTAAAACTATTATATTATAAGGTTATAAGTGAACATGCAAGCTAACTCTCAGAATTATTCATATAAAAATCCCTTAATTGAACGATATGCCTCAACTGAGATGCAGTATATTTTTTCTGATTTTAAAAAATATACAATCTGGCGTAAACTTTGGGTTGCCTTAGCAAAAGCTCAACAAAATGTTGGGTTACCCATTACCACTCTGCAAATAGAAGAATTAGAAAGCAATATAGAAAATATCAATTTTTCTAGGGTTAAGGAGTTAGAACAACAGTTAAAACATGAAGTTATGGCTCATGTTCATGCTTTTGCAGAGAATTGCCCCAATGCTGGGAGTATTCTGCATTTAGGAGAAACTAGTGCTTTTGTGATAGATAATACAGATATTATTATCTATAAAGAAGCTTTAATTCTGATAGAAAAGAGACTTATTAATGTTATTCAAGCTTTAAGCGAATTTGCCTCGCAATATAAAGCTATGGCAACATTAAGTTTTACACATTTTCAACCTGCACAACCTACCACTCTAGGGAAGAGAGCTAGTAATTGGTTGTATAGTTTTTTAATAGATTTTTATGAAATACTACATGTAAAAGATACATTATTATTAAGGGGAATAAAGGGAACTACGGGTACGGCTGCTAGTTTTAAAGAATTACTGAATAATAATTATGAGGCGTTAAAAAAAATAGACCGCTTTTTGGCACAAGAATTTAATTTTCCAAATTCATATGCGGTTACTTCACAAATATATGACCGTAAAATAGATATGTTAATTAGTCAAACCTTAGCCGGTATTGGAGTATCAGCCCATAAAATAACTAATGATTTAAGATTATTACAACATTTAAAGGAAATAGAGGAACCCTTCCAAAAAAAACAAATTGGTTCGTCTGCCATGCCTTATAAAAGAAATCCTATGCTGAGTGAAAGGGTAGCAGCTTTGGCAAAGTTTGTAATGTCTTTAAGTAATTCTACAAGTCTTGTGGCTGCTACCCAGTGGTTAGAGAGAACATTAGATGATTCTGCTAATAAAAGACTAACTCTACCACAAATTTTTTTAGCAATTGATAGTATTCTATTATTATTGCATAATATTATTTCTGGGCTTGAGATAAATGAAAAAATTATAGCTAAAAATCTAAAGGCAGAGATTCCCTTTATGATTACAGAAAATATTTTAATGGAATATGTAAAAAACGGAGGTTCTAGACAAGATGGTCACTCTAAAATTCGTGAACATTCTATAAATGCTGCTCATTTTATTAAAAAAACTGGTGGTGAGAATAATTTAATAGAACTTATTAAACAAGATAAAACCTTAAATATTGCAGATGAAAAATGGCAGGAACTGCTTAATGCTAATACATTAGTGGGATTTGCTACTGAACAAGTATCAGATTTCTTAAGTATAGAGGTACAACCTTTATTAAAAAAGTATAATTTTTTACTTAATAAATCAAAATCATCCAGAGTCTGATTGTAAAATATCAGGTTAATAGTTGTTAGATGTGTTAAAATGAAAAATAATAAAAATGTGTAATTATTATATAAAATCCTAAATGAGTTAAGATTTTATATAAAGAGATAGTTAAT
>NZ_DBKDTU010000038.1:0-1083 GCF_055505085.1 Candidatus Hepatincolaceae symbiont of Strigamia maritima | reverse complement strand
ATTGCTATTATATATACTATAATAATAGGATTTATTTAGTAACATGAGATTTTTTATATTTATACTCTTTTTTTATAGCATTTTAACTGTTTCTACTTATGCCTCTAAAGAGAGTCTTGATAGATTTGCCATTAAAGTTAATTTAGGCTCTCAGTTCGGGGAAACCACAAAGTTTAAATATTTAGATAGTAACGTTCAATATAAAGATTCTTCTCTGAACAATCCTAACTTTAAGGGGGTTAATGCAGGACTAGGTATAGGGTACGTTTTTAATAATAATTATATCCTATTTTTAGATTATGCAATTTACTCTATTACTAAAGGTACTACCTATAACGGACAAAAAAATGTATTAATTACTGCTAATAATATTTTATATGTAAATAACCTGATAACTTCAACTATTATGTTAAATTTACAATATACTTTTCTGAATAAAGAACTTATTAAACCTTATTTACACATAGGTATAGGTATAACTCTTAATAATGCAAAAACTACCCTCAGAGGTAAATCTACTTGGGATACGAATTTAGGTACGGCTTATAAATTAGGACTTGGCTTCAATTATAAAATAAACGATACCTTTAGCTTTTTTTCAGAATATGCTTTTGCTAATTTAGGTAAGGTAGTTTTATATAAAGATTATTTCTTACCTGATAGTGATAAATCAGTATTTAGTATAACCAGAATGCAACACGAAGTTAATTTAGGCATTCTTTACAATTTCTCTCTATAATTTTACTTTATCCTCAAAAGGACTAATTACCTACGTTAAAGAAAATTTTTGACATTTATACAAAATATATGATTGCTAATTTTTTCTTAGTTTTATGATATTTTTATGCTGTATCTGCATACTAATTTTAAATTTCTTACATCCTAATAGCATAGATAATATACATTATATGATATTTCCTGAAATGAGTAGTGACTGGTACACTAGATTAGGTTATTATATACAAGCCTCATTTTACAATATCTTTAATTATCAATATTTTTACTATAATGATAAACATATATTATTAGCAATTGTAAATTCTTTGATTTTTTATAGTTATATATATATCTCTTTTATACTAT
>NZ_DBKDTU010000037.1:0-3549 GCF_055505085.1 Candidatus Hepatincolaceae symbiont of Strigamia maritima | reverse complement strand
GATTGTGTGATTTTATGCTACATAATTTAGCAGATTATTCTACTTTAAATATATTCTTAACTTTGCATAATTTGTAGAATGGCTTGTAGTTTTTGTAATTTTTCTTGATTTTGTTGTTGCATAATTTTATATTCTACAATTACCTCAGGTTTTGCTTTTGCTAAAAACCCTGGATTTTTTAATTTTGCTACAACAGGTTGCAGTAGTAACTCTATTTTAGAAATCTCCTTAGCAATTCTCTGCCTCTCCTCAGCAAAGTCTATAACTTCTCTTACCGGAATCCCAATAATAGTATTATTTACCACATCTTGCAGAGTTTCTTTACTAAACTCAGCAACACTTGTAATTTCTGAGATTCGTGCCAAGCGTTTTACTAATTCTAAATTCTTGGTAATATAGACAGGAATTTTCCCTTTAATTTGTATATTTAGAAGTAAACTTGGAGCCAAATTTAAGTCTGCCCTTTTACTTCTAATTTTAGAAATTAATGCTATTAGTGCATCAATCTTATTAATATTACTTACTTCATAGGTAACATTATGTGCTTCTACAAGTGTTAGAGCTAAAATATTTTCTCTATGCGTATTGTAAGTCCATAAATATTCACTCAAATAGGGCATAATCGGATGTAAAAATTTAAGCATCCTCTCTAACACAAAACCAGTTACTTGCCTAGTTTCTTCTTGCTCTTTAGTATGTTCCTGCTGATACATAATAGGTTTTACCAATTCCAAATACCAATCACAAAAAGTTCCCCGTATGAAAGCTTCAATCGTAGAGGAAATCTCATTAAATTTAAAATTTTTATAGGCAGTATTTAAATCATGTTCTAAGTTTTGCAACTTAACCAAAAGCCACTTATTAAGATCTAGGTCTAGAGTGTTGAGATTAAAGCCTTTGGTATATTCACAAGAATTTTGCATACAAAACCGATAAGCATTCCAAATTTTAGTAACAAAATTCCGCCCCTGCTCTACGGATTTCTCTGAGAGTTTAATATCATTAGTATTGCTCCCGTAACTAACTAAAGTCCACCTTAGGGCATCGGTGCCGTATTCATGCATTAAATCTAAAGGATTTACCACATTACCCTTAGATTTAGACATTTTCTGCCCTTTAGCATCTCTAATTAATGCTGTAATATAAACGGTTTTAAAAGGTATTTCTTTCATAAAATAAAGTGACATCATAATCATTCTGGCAACCCAGAAGAAAATAATATCAAATGCGGTTACTAAGACACTGCTTGGAAAAAATTTTTGTAATTTAGAGTTATCATTAGTTTGCCACCCCAGAGTAGCAAAAGGCCATAAACTTGCAGAAAACCACGTGTCTAATACATCTTCATCTTGAATTAGAGTTACCTTTCTACCATAAAATAATAATGCCTGCTGTTGTGCATCTTCTAAATTTTTTGCAACAAAATATTTTTGATTAAGATTAGATGTTTGTTGTTGTGTCAATTCTTGATTATTAGCAAATTGCTGATTAGTGTGGTCTTGATTAAGGGTATCTGAGGTATCATGCTCATCAACCACATAATAAACCGGAATTTGATGTCCCCACCAAATTTGCCGAGAAATACACCAAGGCTCTATATTACTCATCCATTCAAAATAAAGATTTTGCCAGCTTTTCGGCATAAATTTAATTTTTTCTTCATCTACTACCCTAATAGCATCTTTTGCTAAGCTTTTAGCATCCACAAACCATTGCTTAGTTAATAATGGCTCTATGATAGTGTTACTGCGGTCTCCGTAGGGAATTTTAGTAATATTTTCTTCAATTTTTACCAATAAATCTTGCTCTTCTAATAATTTAATTATTTTAGCTCGAGCTTCTTCTCGGCTTAACCCTTGAAATTCTTGAGGAGTATTAGTATTTAGGGTACCATCTTTATTTAAGATATTAACTATTTCAAGATTATGCCTTTTACCAACCTCAAAATCGTTAAAATCATGAGCAGGGGTAATTTTAACAGCTCCAGTACCTTTTTCCGTATCAGCATAATCATCAGCCACCACCACCACTTTTTTATTAAGAAGAGGCACAATTACCTCAGATCCTACTAAATGTTTGTAACGCTCATCCAACGGATTTACAGCAAGAGCAGTATCCCCTAAAATAGTTTCTGGTCTGGTGGTTGCTACAATTATTTCTTCATTGCTATTAAATATTTTATAACGAACATAATAAAATTTAGTTTTAACTTCCTTTTGCTCTACTTCTAAATCTGAAATTGCCGTCTGGAGTTTAATATCCCAATTTACTAAGCGATTATCTCTATAAATTAAACCATTATTATGCAGAGTAATAAAAGCTTCTAAAACTGCCACACTTAGGTTTTTATCCATAGTATAAGCAATATACTCACGATTATATGAAGCACCTAAGAGATTAAGCTGATTAAGAATTTCTCCCCCAGAATGCTCTTTCCATAATTCAACTTTTTCTCTAAACTCTGCTCTACTTAAATCTTTTCTCTTAATACCATCTGCTAATAACTGTTTTTCCACAACTGCTTGGGTGGCAATACCGGCATGGTCTGTTCCTCCCTGCCACAAAACTTCATAATTATGCATTCTATAATATCTAATGAGTACATCCTGCAAAGTATTGACCAAGGCGTGCCCTATATGCAAATAACCGGTTACATTGGGCGGTGGCATCATAATCACAAAGGGTTCTTTTTCTGAATTTATATCTGTGTTATAATACTCTGTTGCATTAATCTTACTTAATACCTCTTGTTCTACTAATTGTGCATTAAAATTTTTATCTATGATTTTCTCAGACATTTTGTAACAAAACCTACTTTATTATAATTATACGTCTCTATGGTATTTCTTTGCCAACTTAAACCTAATTTTAATGCATAAGAATTAATTTCTGAGAAGTTTAATCTTTTTAAGCATGATAGTAATTTATCTCTCAGACCTATGCCTATTTCGTACCTCACGACCTTCACGCATATACCTCTCTCTTCTATTTTCTTCTTGATATTTCTTATCCATAGATTTCTTAAAATCAAAACTATAATTTTTAGCTTTTGCTAATTCATATTCATAATCTTCATCAGCATATCTTTCTAACTCTTTACGTAATACCTTAATAGTAATACGTTCTAAATTATCATCTAACCATTCTCTAATCAGAGGTTTTATCATACGTAGTGCCTTCTCTTCCATATCAAAATTCAGTGGTAATTCTTGAGAAGGATAATTTTTTACTTCATGATTATTTTTTACATTAGCTTCCTCCCTACCCCTGATGCTAGCTGACCTAAAACTAGGAGGAGTTTCTCTTTCTCTAACATTACTAAAATTTCTGTCAGAATTAGTAATAGTATTGTCTCTAGAGTTATCACCTGATTGGTTATAAGGTGTATTAGTATACACTGGGGCAACTGTTTTTTTACTAATAATACTATTAATTTCATCTTCTAAATAATTACTAATATGATTTTGTTTTCTTAAATCTTTATTATCTACAATCATTCTTTTTAATTTGCTAATCTGCATAAGTATTCCTATCTTTGTTTAATTATTA
>NZ_DBKDTU010000036.1:0-13051 GCF_055505085.1 Candidatus Hepatincolaceae symbiont of Strigamia maritima | reverse complement strand
TTTCCCTACACGACGCTCTTCCGATCTCTATAAAATTATGACCATCACTTCTGAAAATGAGATAAAAAAATTTAGTGCTCTTGCTAATGAGTGGTGGGATGAGCATGGAAAATTTAAAGTATTACATAAATTTAATACTCCTAGATTTAATTATATTCATAAGCATATTTTGCAATACTTGCAAATCTTAGATAATGATTTGAGCAAGCTCTGTCTATTGGATATTGGCTGCGGAGGAGGCTTATTAGCAGAGAAATTTGTACAATTAGGAATAAAGGTTACAGGAATTGATGCTACTGAGAAATGTATTGAGGTAGCAAAGCTTCATGCCCTTAAGAGTAAGTTAGATATAAATTACGTACTTAAAAAACCCGAAGATATTAACATCTTAGAATATAATAATTATGATATTGTATTAGTTATGGAAGTAATAGAGCATGTAGAAGACTTAACAGAATTTATCAAAATTGTTACTTCTCTAGTTAAAAAGCACGGGTTAATCTTTTTTTCCAGCATTAATAAAAATATTAAATCTTTAATATTAGCTAAGATTACTGCTGAATATATTCTAGGTTGGCTACCAAAAGGAACTCATGATTTTAATAAATTTGTAAATCCAACACTCTTAGAAACACTATTGCACTGTAATAATTGTGATTTATTATCAATTCAAGGTATAAAATTTAACATTTTTAACAATAGTTGGAATATCACTGATACCTCTGATATTAATTATATTTGTGTGGCTAAAAAATTATAATTTTTATTTCTCCTACTTTTACCTTTAAGAGGTATAAAATCCTATTAGGATATCTTTCATAACTTAACCATATAAACTAATATTACCTATACAGATTTAATATTATTATATAAGGAAAAGAGATGAAATCTCCTAAAAATAAATGTACTATCTCAACAGATAGTACCAATATCCAGAGCAACAACAAACCAAAAAAACAAAAAGTATCAGAACTCAATAACTGCCCAACACAATCTGATTCTTCAAAATCAAAAACTACTGCTCAGAATCAACCTACTTTCTCAACGGAAGTATCTGACTTACAAGCAAGTTTGGAAAGTTTTGATAAACTACTTAATATAGCACAAACTAGTAACGATAAGGATTCCTCTGATAAATCCTCCACTGCTACTACAACTTCTACTACTAATGGAAATTATCATATAACAACCACTACACTTAGTGCTTCTAAGAGGAGTAGTTCTTTTCTTACAAGTAGCAACCCAAAATTCATCAATAAAAAGAGTACATAACCTATAACCTGTAATTAGCAGAGTTTAGATATAATACTTTATAAGAGCAACTATTTCTTATAAATGTCAATCCATAAGGAAAATAATATGAACAAAGAACCTAATCAACCCTGCACTAGTAAAGAAGATTATCTTTAAATAGCAATAGTTCGCAGGATAAAAAAATTATCCTCAACTACAACTGATACTGCCAGTAGCTCTTTAAATAATAATACCACAATAAACGAAACCATCCCTACTATCAAGAAGTATTATAGACTCTAGTAGAAGACTTAATCGTAGTGTTTTACTAAACAATATTTCTTTGGGAATCACAGAAGAAATTTCCAGGATTGCAAGTTCCCGCCAAGTTCCTACTACTAGTACTGCTACTCCCTATCCTGCACCTCACAGAGACGTCTACAGTAGTAGTGAAGATGAAGCTCCTAGAAGAGAATTGGGAAATACAAGAAATAGTAGTTCTAGAAGAAATAACTCAACTATCTCAAGAAATACTAGCTCGACCCACGGTTAACCAGTACTCGTATCTCACGAAACCCCAGTAACACTAATAACTCAACAATCCTATAGGTATTGGGTTAAGAGGTATGAGTTCTAGTGCAACTCTTGTGGAAAACGCTTATGATTTCGACCTACTACCCCTAAAAGAAACTAGAGTATTTCCATTAGAAGCAGTAATATTAGCAGTAATTATTCGACTCATAGTAGAAACAACACCCCTTATAGTAATTCAAATAATGAATAAAAATAACTACTGCTTTTTAGCAGACATTGCACGTTTAAAGAGCTCACATGCCTGCCGTGTGGAGCAACAACATAATCTGAGTGCATGCATTATCAATAAATTCAGCTCTTATGCCAATTCTACTAAGCTTTTATAGGGAATACCAAAAGCATTGCTATTATAAGTATTGCTTTTTTAATTTATATTATCTTTCTTCTTCCACATCTACCATGGGAATAGGAAAAATATCAATCCCTTCTTCTAAGAGTTCTTCTATTTCCTCGGTGGTAGCATCCCCATAGATACTTTGTACTTCTATTTCCTGATGATGCATTTTTACCGCTAATTCTTTAAAATCTCTACCAACATAAATATATTCATTAAGATCACCTAATACTTTCTGCAAAAGAATAAATTTTGCTGCTAAATCCTCAGAATTAGTTTGAGTATAAGTAAAAGACTCTATATTATAATTAGCTTTTTCTTTTATTTTTTTGCTTCTCTTTTTAGAAACATTAGGTTGAAAAATAATAGAGGGAGACATTATATCTTTAGTAATATTATTATCCCCACAAACAGGACAAGCAACAGCTCTTACTTCCATTTGTGCATCACAAAAGTCTGAATTTTTAAACCAAGCCTCAAAAGAGTGCCTATTTCTACAAATTAACTGATACTTAATCATGATCTTTTAATAAATTATCTAGTTGTTGAGTTGCTTCTAATTCGTATAAATCATCACAACCTCCGATATGTTGCCACTTATTAATAAAGAAAATTTGCGGAACCGAGGTTTTTCCGGTAAGTTTTGACATTTCTACTTTCCTCTCAGGTGCATTTTCTATATTTATTTTAATAATTTCAATTGATTTTTGCTCAAGTAAGGCAAAAGCCTTAATACAATAAGGACAAGTAGGTAAATAATATACTAAAGCTTTAAGCATGACTAAAAATTCCTAGTTTCTTGTACTATTAGCAGTACCATAATTATAACTATTCGCAATATAGTTATAATTTATTACTAAGATACTCGCTATTCTTTTAAATTGCAATTTTTTTATATAGATATAACTATTAGATAAGCTTTACCTTGTGTTTTGTTAACTCTTTAATAATTTGATGAACTTCTCTAGGATGAGATGTTATAGACCTAGTAGCATCTAGAATAACTTTAGTTTCAAAACCGGCTTTTATAGCATCAAGTGCACTATATTTTACACAAAAATCAAGAGCTAATCCTACTATAGTTATATTTTTTACCTGCTGTTCATTTAAATATTCCGTTAATTCGGTGGATGTTCCTAACTCATCAAAAAAAGCACTATAAGAATCCCTATCAGGATAGATTCCTTTATAAATACGATGGGTAATTTTTCTTATATTTAAGTCTTTGTGTAGTTCTGAGCCGAAAGTATTTGCTACACAATGCACAGGCCATAAAATTTGTTCTTTATTATGCACCATAACTTTATCCCCAGGTTTTCTACCAAAATGGCTTGTAAAAAAAGAAATATGGTTCTTCGGGTGAAAATCTTGGGTGGAAATAATCAAGCTATAATTATCCATTAATGAATTAATAGCATTAATAATAAAGTTAGGCTTACCGCTAACCTCTAATGCTCCTCCTTCTAAAAAATCATTTTGTATATCTACAATAATTAAAGCTTCCTTTACTCCCTGAATAATTCTTTGTTGCATGGTTTTAAAATCCTTATTGTTCTTATATTTTTAAAGATCCCTCTACTCTAGCTAATGCTAAAATAGTTATAGATTTTGCCCCAGCTTTTCGCAATTCTAATGCACAAGCATTAATTGTTGCTCCGGTAGTTATTACATCATCTATTAATAAGATATTTTTATTTTGGATCATAGCATATTTTTGATAATTTATAGAAAATTTATTCCTACTCTTCTTTACCCTCGCAGCCCCATTAAGGGTTGCTTGGTTTGGTTGAAATTTTGCTTTTAAAAGATTTGGTTCATAAGGAATCTTCCACTGTTTAGTTAAAGGTTTAACTAATACCCCCAAATGGTGATAATTACGCAAAAATATCTTAAAATAGTGCATAGGAACAATAGTTATTATATCAATATTGGAAATTCTAGCCTCTATAAAAGCTAAATTCATTAATTTAACCAATAAAATAGTTACATTTAGATTATCTTCATATTTATACATAGCAATCAGTCTTGCCAACTCTTGATTATAAATACTACTATAAATTATTCTATCAAAGGCTAGTTTCCTGTTAAGACAAGCTGTACATTTGGTAATATGAATCGGTTCAGAGATTGTTAATACATTACTACACAAAGTATTTTCTATCAAACTACTTCTACCTAAATCAAAGCCACAAATTGTGCAAGGTTGCCGTGGTTTTATAATCATAGAGTCAATACAGCGATTACACAAAACTGTATGCTCTAAGAGTGGTTCTTCACAAAATATACAATGAGGAGGATAAATTAAATTACCCAATTTTTTCATAAAATATGGTATCATAGTTTTTATAATTAATTCGCTAATCCTAACAATTATTATAAACTAAAATGACTATCTTTAACAGAAAACTCCTAAAGCTTCGCAGGGAAAACATTGCTGCTAATTTTTCTGAGTATAATTTTATAAAAAAAGAAGTCAGTAAGCGCTTATTAGAAAGAATAGATGAAATTTATCAGAAATTTCCTTTAATTCTAGATATAGGATCTCATACTGGAGAGATTCAAGAAATTCTACAAAAAAAAGCTATAAATTCACAGGTTATAGAATGTGATTTGGCTTTTAATATGCTAAAACATAGCAAAGGTATTTATAAAATTGTAGCTGACGAAGAAGCTTTACCTTTTAGAGATACTTCCTTTGACTTAATTATTAGTGTGTTTAGTTTACAGAATGTGAATAATTTGGCAGAAGTTCTGCAGAAAATCTTCGAATTATTAAAGCCTGGCGGTCTTTTTTTATGTTCTATGCCTGCTTTTAGCTCTTTAGGGATATTATCTCAAAGTTTAGTAGAGAGTGAATTAGCAGTTCACGGAGGCTTTACTCCTAGAATTCATCCTTTTATTGATGGTAAAACTGCAGGAAATTTATTAGCACAACAAGGATTCAAAGAAATACTAGCAGATAGAGATAGTATCAATATCATGTATAAAGATTTTAAGAACATTTTAAGAGATTTAAGAGGTATGGGAGAAAGTAATCTTTTACTTTCATACAAAAAATCCTTAAACAAGATATTTTTAGAAAAATTACAAGAGAAATTACAGACTTTCAAACTAAAAGAACACTACCCTATTAATATAGAAATTTGTAATTTATTAGGTTGGAAGAAGTAACCTTTATCTGTAGGGTAGTTAAATAATCATATGCCTTTTTGCAAACATTATATCTTTCTGCGAGTGCTCTACCAGCCTTGCAGAGCAACCAACCAACCCTTAAGTAGGAGGGTTTTTAAAAGCTGATTTTTCCTTAAAATATGGTATACTTTTTAAAAATATAAACTAACCAAATAAGAAAATATCGGAACTATTGATGCTCTTTAGCTCACCTTTAATCAGGGGAATCTTACTTAAACGTTATAAAAGATTTCTTGCTGATATCAGGCTAGAAAATCAGGAAATTATCACTGCACATTGTGCAAATCCCGGTTCTATGTTAAGTCTACTAGAAATAGGAGCTAGAGTTTATGTATCAAAAGTTACGAGTAACGAAGCAAAACTTGCTTATCGTTGGGAGCTTATAGAGTTAAATACTTCTGCCAATCTTACTTCCAAAGCATTAAATCATAACCTAGAAGCTAAACCCACCTTAGTTGGGGTAAATACTTTTTCTGCTAATAAAATTATAAAAGCAGCTCTTGATAGAGCTTTAATCCCCGAATTAGTTGCCTATACTACTGTTTTAGCAGAACAGAGGTTTTCAAATAATACAAGATTTGATTTTTTCTTAGAAAACAATCAACATAAAGCTTTTTTAGAAGTAAAAAGCGTACACTTAAAAAGACAAAATTCCTTAGCAGAATTCCCTGACGCTAAAACTCTAAGGGGACAAAAACATTTAGATGAATTAGTTAATGCTCAAAAATTAGGATATCACTCATATCTCTTATTTTTAGTACAAAGAGCTGATTGTACCAGCTTTAGTATAGCTGAGGATATAGATACACGTTATGCTACAAAATTAAAAAATGCCTTGCAAAATAATGTAAAAATATTATGCTATAGTTGTAGTGTTTCCTTAACTGGGATTACTTTAGAAAAACCTATACCAATAATTATATAAAAACCTGACTATGTTAACCCTCACCAATTATATAGATAGTTATGAAGAATATTATAATCACAAAGTTCCTATTTATAATCAAAAGGCTTTTGATTTACTACAAAAAGCCGGACTCTTAGCTTACCAAACTCTAGAATATATTAAACCCTTTATTAAAGAAGGTGTAAGTACAGATTATTTGGATAATTTATGTCATGAGTTTATTCTTAAGAACCACGCAACTCCTGCTCCGCTTAACTATAAAGGATTTCCCAAAGCAACCTGTATTTCTGTAAATCATGTAATTTGCCATGGTATACCTAATGAAAAAAAATTAGCTAACAAAGATATACTCAATGTGGATATTACCGTTATTTTAAATGGTTTTTACGGTGATACTAGTGCTATGTTTAGTGTAGGAGAACCGGGAGTTAAAGCTAAAAATCTTATTAATACTACTTATACGGCTCTACTAGAGGCTATTAAAATAGTAAAGCCCGGAATTTATTTATGGCAGATTGGAGAAGTAATAGAAAATATTGCTCATAATGCCGGATTTTCGGTAGTTGAAGATTTTTGCGGTCATGGTATCGGGCATGCTTTTCATCAACCTCCGGAAATTCTGCATTTTAAAAGAATGTCCTCAAATTTAATCTTAAAAGAAGGTATGGTTTTCACCATAGAACCCATGATTAATGCAGGGCAGAAATACGGAAAAATTCTCCAAAATGGGTGGACTGCAGTAACTAAAGATAAATCCTTATCGGCTCAATTTGAGCATACAATAGGAGTACTTAATGATGGTTGCAGAATCTTTACTCACCCCCAATTATAATAATTTTTCCTCAGATAAGCTAGCATAATAATGGCTACTCTTAAAGAACAAAAACATTATACTGGGCACAGACAAAGGGTTAAAGATAGATTTTTAGATATGCCCAATAGAAGTAATCATAGTGACCAAGATATCTTAGAATTACTCTTATTTTATACCATTCCCAGAAAAGATGTAAAACCTTTGGTAAAAGAACTCTTAGAGCATTTTTCATCCTTATCTAATATACTCAGCTGTTCTTATGAAGATTTTAAGGATTTTACTTACATTTCAGAAAGTACTTTTATTCTCTTTAAATTAATTAAAAGTACTAGTATGAAGTTAATCAAACAGGAAATCCATAAAAAGCCTATTTTAAGTAATTGGCAACACCTACTTGATTATTGTTATGCTAATCTAGCCTCTGAGAAAAAAGAGTTTCTAAAATTACTCTACTTAAATACTAAATATGTTTTGATTAAAGATGAAATTCTACAGGAAGGCACTGTTGACTATGCTCCTGTTTATCCAAGAGAGATTGTAAAACGTGTTCTGGAAGTTGGGGCAAGTGCTTTTATTTTACTTCATAATCACCCCTCAGGAGACCCAACCCCAAGTGATGCCGATATTGCGGTTACCAAAAAACTTCTTCATGCTACTAAAGCTTTGGATATTACCTTATTAGATCATCTTATTGTTGGTAAAAAAGGGATTATTTCCCTCAAAAATATTGGGTTGTTATACTAAATATCTTCTCTAATTCTCTAAAAATATCTACATATCTTCAACAAAATAAAAATTACTATTCCACAATACTAGTTTATTTGGTATTATATTAGAGTATAAGTAAAACTATCATATCATAATACGAATATTAAGGAAAAGACCATGAGTATAGACTTAAAAGCCCTAGAAAACCTTCTAAAAGAAAAAATACCTAATGCACAGGTTTTATTAGAAGATACAATGGGAGACGGTCAGCATTTTGAGGCTATTATTATCTCGGATAGTTTCATAGATATTCCTAACATTACACGCCATAAAACAGTATACGATATTCTAGGGAATTTAGTGGGAAATGAATTGCACGCTTTATCTTTAAAAACCCTAACAGTTCTCGAGTCTAAAAATTATCAAACTAATACCTCTTCACATTCTAAGGAATCTACTAACAAAAATGTACATAATGATAGCTTAAAGGCAATTGATACTATTATTAAGAATAATGATGTAGTTTTATTCATGAAGGGTAATAAAAACCAACCTTTATGCGGATTTTCAGCAACAGTTGTGCAAATTCTAGATAAATTAGAAGTTAATTTTCTTGATATTAATATTTTAGCAGATGAGAATTTACGTGATAACATTAAGATCTATTCTGATTGGCCCACCATTCCGCAATTATATATTAAGGGAGAATTTATCGGAGGCTGTGATATTACTAGGGAAATGTATCAATCTGGTGTTCTCCGTGAGCTTTTTAAAACTAAAGATATTCATATAGCTCAAGGCTAATTCTTTGGTCGCTACCCAAGACTATGCTAAGAAATTGGTATAATCTCTTAAAGTGTTACCTTATAAACACTACAAAGATTCTTACCACCATGAGGTTACCACCAAAAGGTACATTTGATGAACACTATATCTCATTTAAATTATATCAGTATAGATGCCTTAGATAATCCTAAAAAGCCTCGTTCTTTATTAGTATTTTTGCATGGGTACGGAGCATCTAATGAAGAACTTAGTTTTTTAGCAACCTACATCAGGAAACAATTACCCAATACTACCTTAATTGCTCCTAATGCTCCTTTTAAATGTGATGTTGGCATGGGCTATCAATGGTTTGCTCTTAAGAGCTTAGATGATTTAAACTACTTAATGCAAGGAGCTACTCATGCTTCTAAATACTTAAATGATTTTATTGATTTTCTAAGCAACTATTACCAGATTCCTAAAACTCATATCCACTTTTTAGGATTCTCACAAGGTTCTATTACTTTATTATATACTTACCTACGTAGCCCCTCTACTTTAGGGGTAGCTATTGCTCATTCGGGTAGCTTTTTACATAGTAGTATACAAGACCAACAAATTAAGAATCCCAACCCTAAAATTTTAGTAATTCATGGTACCTTAGATGAAGTTTTACCCCTATACCATTATGAGATAACCATAAAAAGCTTAGAGATTTTAAATATTAAGTTTTCCAGTATTTTAGAACCAACTCTACAACATTCTATTAGCACTAAAACCTTACAGCATAGTATTGATTTTATTAAACAATATTCCTAAAAACTAAACTCTTGCCTGGGTTCAAAGAAGTAGGGTATTTCCCTAGAGTAATATTATTTTACTTATTTACTAAGCTTTTATACAAAGCTTAAACAAAATTTTTATCCTTTAGCACTAACTCTTGCAAAGTAGCCATTACTATTAAAGGTTCAACACTTATCATTAACAAGGATTGTACAGGGATAAGTCTCTTTACTTAGGAAGAAAGAGAAAAAAATAATTAGATTACACCTCCGCCTAACAAACGACCGTTTTCATTATAAAAAGCACAAACTTGACCTCTTGCTACTCCAAAAAGATCTTCTTTGAAAATAACCTGAGCTTGATTATTCTCTAAAGGAATAATAGTTGCAGGAATTAGAGTTTGAGAAGATCTAACTTTTGCTAAAAGATTCTGTTGCTTAGAGAGAGGGTCTTCCCCTAACCAATTAACATTATAAATATTAATTTCTTTTTTTGCTAAAGCTATTCTAGGACCAACAATTACTTCATTTTTTTCTTTATCAACTCTTACCACATACATGGGTTCTGTATTACCACCAACCCCTATACCTTTACGTTGCCCTACGGTAAAATGTACAATACCGTTATGCTCTCCTACGATATTACCTTGAAGATCTACAATATTGCCTTTTTTAATTTTATCTTGATGTAACTTAAATACCTCAGCATAATTAAAGCCACCAGCAAAACAAATATCAGCACTAGCAGGTTTACTAGCTACATGAATACCTATTCTTTTAGCGTGTTCCCTAACCTCATCTTTTAGCATATCGGCTAAGGGAAATCTAATATGATTAATTGCCTGTTTATTCAACATAGCTAAGAAATAGCTTTGATCTCGGGTTTTATGAGTACCTTTATAAATTTCACCATTTAAATTATGATTTAATTTCCACTTAATATAATGCCCTGTTACTAAAATATCTGCCCCAAGATTTAAACTATAATTTAACATTGCTCCAAATTTAATGTCTCTATTACAATTAATACAGGGATTAGGGGTACTTCCTTCTAAATAATTCTCTATAAAAGGATTAATTACTTTATCCATAAAAGTAGTTTTTAATTCTACAAAATGATGTTCTATACCTAAATAATCTGCTACTTTTTTAGCATCCTCCTGAATTTGGGTGTCTTTGCAAATAATGCCCTTACTTTCATTGGTTTCATAGAGCAAAAGAGTAACTCCTACCAAATTTTTATATCCTGCCTCAAGTAATAAACCTGCCACTGTACTACTATCAACCCCGCTAGACATAGCAACCGCTATTTTAGAATTTTTATCAACTTTAGGAAAATCTATCATAATAGTTCTTAATATTACCTTTTTATTGTATAATATAGAATTGTTATATAAAAATATGTTATAATATTTTGTTTGTAGATTATATACTATTTATACCATAAAAGTAAAGGGATAATAAACTACTATAAAGGGATACTATGTTTAACAGTAATAATAATAAGGATACTGATAAGGATAACGAAGAGATTATCAGGGAAACTTATAATATTCCTACGTATCTTAAAGAAATTTACCATTGGGCATATATTAATCCTAAAAATATTAAGCGTTTAGATAATATGTTTTTATATAATCTAATTCTATTTGGGAATGGTTATAAATTAATGAAACAATATCTAAAGGAAATTAGTATTGGGAATAATGTATTACAAGTTGCCCATGTGTATGGCAATCTTATTACTAAAATGGCTACAAGTGTAGGTAGTACAGGGCATTTAGATGTAATAGATATTGTACCAGCACAATTAGAACAAGCAAGAAAAAAACTTTTGAATTTTAATAACGTAGAAATCTGGCAACAGGACGCCACTACCATGTTTCATAGGGTATATGATGTTATTGGTATTTACTTTTTGTTGCATGAGGTACCGGACAAAGTAAAATCACAAATTTTAAATAATGCTTTATTCTCCCTAGAACAGCATGGCGGTAAGATAGTAATCATAGATTATCATGAACCCAGAATGTTTCACCCAGTACGTTCTATTCTTTTACTAGTAAATTTATTTTTAGAACCATTTGCAGATTCACTGTGGAATTATGATATTAGGGATTTTGCCAAAAACACCAATAAATTTAATTGGTCTACGGAAACTTTCTTTGGTGGGGTTTATCAAAAAGTTGTAATTACTAAAAAATAAGGTCTTTATGCTACAAGTATTCTTATTTATTGCCTTATTTATTACTCTTATTACCACTGTTTCTGCAAAGATTAGCAATTATAGACCTATGTCTATGTATGTTACTTACAAAAATAAAGAGTTTCTACTTATTAGAAGTTATAGTCATTTGGGGATTAAAAAATATTTAGCACTTAACACCACAACTTTTAACACCCAAATTATTGATGCTACTGAACTTTCCGGTTTTTCTATAATTATACCCAATAAACAACATAAACTGTATAATCATAATTTAGAAAGTGGCTATATTCCGGGGGAGATTTATTTAAGTGTTGATATGTGCCCTTCCCATAAAAAGGGATTTGAGCAAGAATTTTTCTTAAGTTTAATTAATTATGCTAAGGCAACCAAAAAAGAAATATATTTATTTATTCCTATTTCTGCTCTGTGGGCAATAAATCATCCGATAGAATTTGCTCAAATAAAAGAATGGGCAACGGAGGGGAGTCTTAAAATTACTTGGGGTAATCATACTTATAACCATTTTTACGACCCTAAGCTACTAAATGATAAAAACTTTATGATTCATGATAAAATCAACGCTAAAGCAGATATTCTAAATAATGAAATTTTTATGTTAGAAAACGGCTTAAC
This sequence comes from Candidatus Hepatincolaceae symbiont of Strigamia maritima, assembly GCF_055505085.1. Classification (NCBI taxonomy): domain Bacteria; kingdom Pseudomonadati; phylum Pseudomonadota; class Alphaproteobacteria; order Rhodospirillales; family Candidatus Hepatincolaceae; species Candidatus Hepatincolaceae symbiont of Strigamia maritima. Next base: position 880 of record NZ_DBKDTU010000036.1, on the reverse strand, counting down.
TCCCTCGATATTTTTTCGCTTTCCAGGATTAGTATATGATAAGGACTTAATAAAAATAGTTAGAAAGCTTAACTTAATTTCTTTAGGAAGTAATGCTTGGTTAGCTAAAGCTAACAATAATTTTTCTGATATGAGTATTATTTTGGTGCATGGCAATAAAAATGAACCACTAGGTATTAAATTATTTTTAGAAAACCTCAAACAAGGAAAGTTTAATAAATTTGTTTTTGCCGATATTAGGAATATTTTAAAATAAAATAACAACTACTATTATATTTTCTTTCTACTTACATCAATAAAATATGGATGTTCTTTTTTCTCTATGAAATTCTTAATTAATTCTTCCATATATATAAAATATTTATCACGATTAGCAGGAGCTGTATAATAGTAAAAAAAGAAATATAAAAATATATGAATTGTTTTAACAGATGGTAGTTTTTTCGAACCCATCAAAGAAAATAATTGTTTTTTTAAATTCATTATTGGAGGTTTTACAGGGTTATAAAAATCAAAGCTCTGCTCACCTAATAAAATAATTTTATTACAAGCTAATATGGCTTTTAAATATGATTTTGAATTTTGTATAACAATTACATCAGCATACCTTATTAAGTAATCTGATAAATTTTTCTCACCAAATAATTCATCGGGATAACAAATATTTTTATACTCTGTTAAGGATTTTTTTATTGCATAAATCTTATCTTGGTTGTTCCACTTATCAATTGGATGAAAAGCAATTAATATACAGAAGTCTTCAGGCATGTTTTTATATAAGTATAATAAATTATCTATTTGATTTCCTTTAAGTGTATAATATTTTATCCAGAAATTACTCTCAGTTCCCATATATTCAAAAGGAAAAAATATAACTTTC
>NZ_DBKDTU010000035.1:0-3592 GCF_055505085.1 Candidatus Hepatincolaceae symbiont of Strigamia maritima | reverse complement strand
AATAGCACTAACTAACTCTTCCTTATTCATCCCCTAACTCCTATTTACTTACTTATTATGCAACATAACTACAAACTACCATATCTTCTACAACAATTTAAAGAGAAAAAGAATCTAAGCTATAAAATAAACTCTTGACAAATAAATAGATTCTATTTGTAAAAATCTGTCCCGTTTAAAACTGCCCAAATTCCCATTTAATTTGTCCCGCTACATATATAATAGTCTAAATTAGTATCAAGAAGTACTAATGGTTAATAAAACTATTATTAATCTTGTCAAACTTAGTATAATTACATTATTATTAGATAAGTTATATTTCTTAAAGGAGGTAATGTGGACAATTATAAATTAATCGCAGATATAGGCGGTACTCATATTAGATGTGCTATAACTAATAAACAATTACAAAAGCCCGAATATACTATTATTAACAAATGCACTAAATTTCCAAGTATTGATGTAGCCCTATTAACTTATCTAAATACACTTCCTGTACATAAAAAACCAACTAAAGGTTTAATTGCTATTGCTGCAGATACTCATCTTGATACAATTACAATGACTAATCATAATTGGCAATTCTCAAAACTTACCTTAAAAAAACAATTAAACTTTAGTAATTTAGACTTTATCAATGATTTTGTTGCCCATGCTAATGCAGTTAATAACTTATGTTCTAGTGATATTATTACTCTAAAGGAAGGAACTATTCCATATAATGCTACAACCCATAATCCTACCTCCCAGAATACTACAATGTCTAGGTTGGCAACTCTTAAGGAATCAATTATTCCAGTAATTACCGCTGAAGATAATAAGATGGGCTTTGCATCTAGTACAATTATTACAAAAAATACACAGCTAGGCAAAAAAAAGCTACGCATAAAATTAGACAAAGATGAGGATATTTCTAAGATAATTAATCCTACAGTGGTTGAAACTACAGAAACTAAAGCTATTTTAGGTCCAGGTACCGGCTTAGGAGCAGCCTTAATACTAAATCAAAATGCTACCTCTATAATTATTCCCTCAGAAGCTGGGCATATGATTATTGGTTTTAGAACTGATTTTGAGTGTGAGATCCAAAGTATTATTCAAAAAAATATTGGGGAAGTATATGCAGAAGCCTTGATTTCCGGACAGGGGTTAAAAAATATTTATAAAGCTTTAGGTATTAAATATAATCAACCCATTAATGAAGCTCTTAGTGCAGAAGATATTAGCAATTTAGCAATAAGTAAAAATTCCCTTTTAGATAATTCTTTAGACAAGCTACCCAAAAAGCAAGCATCTCAAAATTTACTACTTGAAGGTTTGGCACTTAATTTATTTTTCAGTTTTTTAGGAACCTTTACCTCAAATATAGCAGTTACATTTTTACCCTATGGAGGTATTTATTTAGGCGGAGGTATCCTGCCTAAATTACAAACACAGCTCATGACATCAGATTTCATAAATAATTATCAGAATAGAGTATTACCCACTGTAGCAACTATTTTAGAAGAAATTCCCTTATATTTAATTACTAATAAACATTCATCGCTAATAGGCTTAGCTAAAGTTGCTTGGGAATAAAAATATTACTAAGAGTATCAGATAAAATTTATATATTGTAATAAAAAACTATTTAAGATAAATTCCTTTAATATAAGCTAGTTCTTTAATAGAAACCAAATAATAAAAATAAGTAACCTAATTATAGAATTATTTAGTGGTCTTATTTTTTTGCTTCTGCTTCAAGTAAATCATCTTTAGTTATGGATCTTACATTTTTAATAGTACCATCAGCTGATGCAGGTATTAGCAACTTAGCAGTATTAATTAATCTTCTTAAAGTAATTAAATCTTCTGTAGCAATAGGCATATTTAAAATATCCCAATTATCTTCAGGGTTTGGCACTTTAAGTACTCCTTGTTTTACTTTTTTAAGATATTGTACAATCAATCTCTGAATTTTTGCATCTTCTTTCATTACCGGTTCTAAATCAAAAATTAGCTTAAAAGGCTCTTTTCCGAAAACTGCTGTATCTACTAACATTTTTGCTCTTTTATTGCTCATAGCAATCACAAAAACATCAGTATCTTTAATTTTAGAACCATCTACTCTAGCTAAATTATCCACACGAGAGCCACTAGGTTTTGTAATATTAATTTCATATATCACCCCGCTAAGAACATCAAACATTCCGTCTCTTTCAGGATTAAAGGAAATAGTTATATCACCTTCTTTTCTTTGATTATAATATGAGGCAATCCATTCTAAATATTGTCTTAGTTGTTTTCCTGAAATTTGATAAGCTCTTAAATATGAAATATCATCAGAATATATCTTTTTTACATCCTGCCTAGTAATAACTTTATTATTAACTAAAAAGTCTGCTTCACAATACACTGTTACGGAAGATAACTCTGCTTGAGTATAATACTTTTGCATTTCATTTAAGAAAGTAGTTAAGCTTGTGGATTTAAGTTTTGAATTATCAATACCCTTAATATCTATGGGAAGCAACTCTCCTTCTATTTTTGCCAGAATATTATGGTTAATAATTTCCTTAGATGGATCAAGGATGGTTTGTAATTTTTTATCTAAATCTTTTTCATTCACTATTACAGTACTTGTAGATATATTAACTTGTGTACTACCTCTACCTAATTTTGCCGTTTTATAAATCCATTTCTCTCCTTCCTTAACAAAAGTTACTTGTGTTTTAGAAATACCAAGAGATTTTCCCCCGGAAGAAATAACCTGTACTCCGTTAACAAGATCATTTATAAATGGAAAATCAGGAATTAATATTAAAGATATTCCTATGATATCTTTAGTTAACTCTCTTAATCTTTCTCTTTCTTTTTGTGGATTGTTCCCCGGCAGATTTAAAGTTACTATTACAAAATCTACGGCGTTCTCTCCTGATAATTTATCTAAAATTTCTTGCAATTCCGGCACAATAGGTGCTATTCTATACTGATTAGAGTCTATTTTATACATATTGGGATCAATATCTAATAACCCTATAATGGCTACTTTAATACCACCTTTTTCAATTACTTTATAGGGTTCAAAGATTCTTTCTTCCTTAGAATTGTATACATTAGCTAAGGTAATTTGTGCCTGTTCCATTGCTTGTAATTTTTCTAAATACGGCAACCCATATCTAAGATCATTTGCTCCTAAAGCAATACTATCATAACCTATATACTTCTGTGCTATAATGATAGGATCTTCTTTATTCTCAAATTGCAAGATCTTATTAAAATCACTAAATAAGCTATTCCCGCTATCTAAAATAATAGTATTAGGATTTTCAGCCTTTATTTTGGCTATAGCACTCGATAATTGTAGCATACTAAGCTTTTTATCATTTATTTGTTGATCAATATAATTATAAGGGAGAAAAGCTCCGTTAATATCGCTAGTCTCTACAATAGTAATTACTTTAGATTGTTCTTCTGTGTTGGTAGTATCTGTTTGAGCAAACAGATACTTTATAGAGACAACGCCTAATAATATACATAATAATATTTTGTTTAACATTTATTTTGCGTCATTTTGTTTAACGTTTAATTTAAGAATAATTTGTTTTGCTCT
>NZ_DBKDTU010000034.1:0-3687 GCF_055505085.1 Candidatus Hepatincolaceae symbiont of Strigamia maritima | reverse complement strand
TTAGAATAATTTATATCCTTGTTATAAAGAAATTTCTTGCAAATGTTCTAAAATAGTTTCACTATTTACTATACTTAAACATTAATTTGAGAAATAAATGGATATAATTGCTCTATACAGTTTACAGGCTTTACTAAGTGTTTTATCATTATATACTTGGGTTATTTTTATAACTATTATACTTAATCTTTTATTTGCTTTTGGCATTTTAGATGTTAATAAGGGTAATTTTATTTCCACAATTTATTTTTTTGGTAAACAAATAACTGAACCCCTCTTTAACAGAATTAGAAGTTTCTTACCAAACTTAGGTCCATTAGATTTCTCACCTTTAATAGTGCTTACCATTATTTACATATTAATGGAATTTTTAAGAATAGCTATTGTAAAAATTCATGCAACAAACCTGTCACCCTTTTAAAATTACTAAAGATGGAGTTACTATATTCGTTAAAATTACCTCTAATTCAAAAAACAATCAAATCTTAGGTTTGTATTTAGAAAATCATCTAAGCTACTTAAAGATTGCCATTAAAACCCAAGCAATAGAAAACAAAGCTAATTATAAATTAATTAATTTTTTGGCTAAACTACTAAAACTGAATAAAAGTTTATTTATTATAAAACAAGGCTTAAAATCTACTAAAAAATCTATTTTTATTTCCACATCTAGTCCTGAGTACTTATCTAATCTCTTACTTAACTTAATTACTACTGATGTATAACAAAATTATCCCTAGCCTTGAAATTTCCCATACAATGTTTCTTACTTTAAAAACTAAAGTAAAGAATTTAAAATTACAATATAATTTAATTCCATCTCTTGCAACTATTTTAGTTGGTGATAACCCGAGTTCTTTAATTTATATTAGAGCTAAAATAAAAAAATTAGCTGCATTAGGAATGCAGGATAACTCTTACATTCTTAAAGTTGAGACTACTGAAGCTGAATTGCTTAATTTAATTCAAAAATTAAATCATATTAAAAATATTCACGGTATTTTACTACAAATGCCGTTACCTAAACATATTAATAGTCTTAGAGTTATAGACGCTATCAATCCTAATAAAGATGTTGATGGGTTACATCCCCTAAATATGGGTTATTTAGATATTAACAATCCAATAGGATTTACACCTTGTACCCCCTTAGGATGCCTACATCTTATTAAAAGTGTAGAATCACATTTAAGCACTAAACAAGCCGTAGTAATAGGTAGATCTCACCTAGTAGGATTTCCTATGTTTAAACTCTTAAATAATGAAGATTGTACGGTTACATTAGCTCACGCTAAAACTAAAAATTTAACAAAGATTAGTTCTCAAGCAGATATTTTAGTAGTAGCCATAGGGAGTAGTAAATTTATAAAAAAAGAATTTATAAAAACCGGTGCTATTGTAATAGATGTAGGAATTAACAGGGTACTACAAGATAATAAATCTATTTTAACTGGGGATGTAGATTTAGTAGACATACTGCCTAAAGTTATGGCTATTACCAAAGTGCCACAAGGTGTAGGATTAATGACAATTAACTATTTAATGTATAATACTTATAAAGCATGCTTAATTCAAAATAATCTTCCCTTAGATTGTTAGTAAAATACTAGTCGTCCTTAATAATTACTTCTAAAATAAATTTAGCTATTATACTTAAGTTTTATCTTGTATAATAGAACCCTTATTAGTTTTATTCATTAATAAAGCCTAAGCTTATTCCCCTAAATACTGTTGCATTATTAAGAAATTTATATAAATACTTAAATATTATTATATAATAAAGTGAAGATTAATCTTAACCACAGTAATTTTAATAAATAAGCTTAAATGTATAACTTAAAGAATATTAGAAATTTTTCAATTATTGCTCATATAGACCATGGAAAATCAACTTTAGCAGACCGTTTAATTCAGTTATGCGGAGGTCTTGAAAACAGGGAAATGAAAACCCAAGTACTGGATTCTATGGATATAGAACGTGAACGCGGTATTACAATTAAAGCTCAAGCTGTACGTCTGTATTATAAAGCAAATGACGGAATTATCTATGAACTAAACCTAATTGATACCCCTGGACATGTGGATTTTGCTTATGAAGTAAGTAGAAGTCTCTCTGCTTGCGAGGGTTCTTTATTAATAGTAGATGCCTCTCAAGGTGTTGAGGCACAAACCTTAGCAAACGTTTATTTAGCAATTGATAATAACCATGAAATTATTACAATTTTAAACAAAATTGATATACCTTCAGCAGAACCTGACAAAGTGAAAACTCAAATTGAAGAAGTAATCGGCATTGATACCAGTGATACTTTATTAATTTCTGCTAAAACTGGTTTAGGAATTGAGAATGTATTAGAAACTATAATAACTAAGCTTCCGCATCCTCAAGGAGAGCTAAAGCATCCTTTAAAGGCTTTATTAGTAGATAGCTGGTACGACCCTTACTTAGGAGTAATGATCTTAACTAGAGTTTATGACGGAGTTATAAAAAAAGGTATAAAGATCCGAATGATGTCTGCTAATACTGTATATCAAGTAGAAAATATCGGTTATTTTACACCTAAAATTCAAAAGTGTGTTGCACTCTATCCCGGTGAAGTAGGATACTTTACTGCCAATATTAAGTCTTTAAAAGATACCAAAGTCGGAGATACTATTATTGATAACACTAATCCAGTTAAAGATGCTCTCCCTGGATTTAAACCATCTGTTCCGGTGGTATTTTCCGGTATATTTCCTATTGATAGTAGTGATTATGAAACCCTAAGAGAGGCTTTAGGAAAATTACACTTAAATGATGCTAGTTTTAGCTTTGATCCGGAAAATTCCTTAGCATTAGGATTAGGTTTCAGATGCGGATTTTTAGGATTATTACATTTAGAAATTATCCAAGAAAGATTAGAAAGAGAATTTAAGTTAGATTTAATTACTACTGCTCCGAGTGTTACTTATAAATTAACCCTTATGAACAAAGAAGAACAAACTATTCATTCTCCTGCAGATATGCCTGATTCTACTAAAATTAGAACTATTTTTGAACCATGGATTAAAGCTACTATTTTAGTACCGGAAACTTATTTAGGCGTTGTTTTAAAACTCTGTAATAACAGACGTGGCAAACAAGCAAATTTATCTTGGATAGGAACTAGAGCCCTGTTAATTTACTACCTACCTCTTAATGAAGTAGTTTTTGATTTCTATGACAAATTAAAATCAGTTTCCCAAGGCTATGCCAGCTTTGATTATGAATTAGCAGATTATAGAGAAGGAGACTTAGTTAGAGTTTCTATTTTAGTAAATACGGAAGTCGTAGATGCCCTATCTTTTATTGTTCATAGAGCCACTTCTGAAAAACGAGGCAGATTAATTTGTGAAAAGCTTAAAAATTTAATCCCCAGACAAATGTTTCAAATCCCTATTCAAGCAACCATAGGCGGGAAAATTATTGCCCGTGAAACAATCGCAGCTTTTAGAAAAGACGTAACTGCTAAATGCTATGGCGGAGATATTACAAGAAAAAGAAAATTATTAGAAAAACAAAAAGAAGGTAAAAAAAGAATGAGGCAATTCGGTAGAGTGGAAATCCCTCAAAATGCATTTATTCAAGCCCTTAAAATTGATGATGATTGATAATCAATCACTTTATCCACACACAAAGATCGGAAGAGCGGTTCAGCAGGAATGCCG